>CAXIDO010000208.1:0-4985 GCA_964022745.1 uncultured Methyloligella sp.
GTTGAACGATCGGATTCCGTTAATGTTAAAGGGCCCGACTGGAAGTGGCAAAACTCGTTTTGTCGAACACATGGCCTGGAAATTAAATAAGCCTATTATCACAGTTGCATGTCACGAAGATATGACTGCATCAGATTTAGTTGGTAGATACCTCTTAGATAAAGACGGTACAGTCTGGCATGATGGCCCCCTAACCTTGGCTGTTCGACACGGAGCTATTTGCTATTTGGATGAGGTTGTTGAAGCGCGTCAGGATACGACTGTGGTAATCCACCCGCTAACTGATGACAGAAGAGTCCTTCCCCTAGATAAGAAAAATGAACTCATTGATGCTCACCCCGATTTTCACTTAGTCATTTCTTACAATCCTGGTTATCAAAGCGTGATCAAAGATCTAAAAGAGTCTACTAAACAACGTTTTGCGGCATTGGATTTTAGGTATCCTTCTTCTGATAATGAAGCAGAAATCATTTCTAACGAGGCGAATGCTAATCTTGATTTAGCAAAACTTTTTGTAAAAATGGGTTCTTGCTCTCGCAATATTAAAGGGTACGGTTTAATTGAAGGCGCCTCCACACGAATGCTTATACAAGCCGCGCGCTTAGTTGGACAAGGTGTAGACATACAGGAAGCTGCAAGAGTCGCAATAACATTACCCATTACCGATGACGAAGATGTTAGGAGTTCTCTTACTGAACTCTTTGCCGCTTGCGATTGAAACATGATCTAAAGGCATTTTGAACATATGACTTCCATCACGCTCACTACTGACCTAACAACCCAACAAGTGCTTACTGTTTCAGACAAGATAATAGGTAGTAGAATAAATCCGGCCAGTCGCCAAGCTTGGGAGGTTTCTGCTAATGGTCTGTTAAATGAAGCTCTCCCAATATCATTTATAGAGAAATATGCAAACGACTGTGTTGAGCTGGTCAGTCTTTATGGAACAATGCCTCTAATTAAATTAATAGAAGTCATTACTGAATTGCAATTTCAGTCTGAGACGAGTGCAGCACGGGCCTTACTTTCACAGTTGGAAATTGTGTTAAGACGTCTCGATGATATTGATCACTTTATGACCTGGTTGTCTGCTATCAAACAGCTAAGTGAAGTTGCCCCCAATCAGGTAGAAGTTGTCAGTGGTAAATTTCTTTTTCTCCTTACTAAGCTGGACGCACAGGGTTTTAAGAAGTGGGTTTTAACCGGAATAACTTCAACCGGTTCAGATATTGATCGATTGACTCGATACTTTTCACTTGAAGATGAAGCCTCTCGAATGGTTCTTGAGCTTGAAGCAGGTACCATTCGGCTAGAAAATATAGAGAAAAGTCTTGTTGCTTTACCAATTGGACTTTGGAAAAAACATATCATTCTTCGCTCCGCCCGTTTCTCAGATTCACAAAACGCACCTACGCGTACCAGTTTTGATGAAAACTATATTCGCACTCCGATTAGTTATGATGGGTTTAACGCTGAAAGAGCAGAAAAGCTATTTAAGGCAGCAATTACACATATCGCAGCTCACATAGAATATACTGAAAGACGGGAGCCTAAAGCACTCAAACCTGTGCAAATTGCCATTATTTCTATTTTAGAAGATACACGTGCCGAGTTACTTGCAGCTAGAACATATCCAGGTCTTCTTAAGCTATGGAAGTCTTTTCATACAGTTGAAGCTAATAACGCTTCAAATAATAAAAACGGTTTTAGTATGGAAAAAAATTCAGCATGTCATGTTGTGGCAGACAGCGCCCCAATTGCAGAAAACCTTCTAACCCGATTAGCCAGAGCCTTGATCGATCCCAATTTTAAAGATGATAATCCCTGGGTTAAAAAAGGTCGGGATTTATTTTTTGCCGCTGGACCTGATTGGGATGATCCAGAAGACTTACGGCGTGCTGGTGCGATACTTGGTAATGATCTTGGTCAGATGAGATTGCAATTCAATTCCAAAACATATGTTGTCGAACCACCTTACCGAGATGATAATTTGGGGATATGGGATTTCAACGATTCAACAGAAGAAAATACGGATGACCTAGATACGGTAACCGCCTCCATTCGTAAAGAGCAAAAAGATGATTTATCGAACAATTCAAGGCAACAGCCAGACATTACTGAAGATCTTGTTTCAACAAATAAAACTGAATCGCAAAACGATGATACTGGCATTCCTATTTGTAAGGTTTCAGAATGGGATTACCTAGCAGCAAGTCAACGTTCTGATTGGGTTACTATCGTTGAACATGAAGCACCGACTGCACCAGCTCATATCATTTCCGGTATCCTTGATAATCACTCAGATGTTCAGCAGCAAATTTCAAAGCTTGTCAGTCAATCAAAAATTGGGCAAGTACAGCGTTTTAAACGACAACGTGAAGGTGATCGACTAGACTTGGACGCATGCATTCAGCAACGTATCGACTTACTTGCTGGACATAGTACCGAGGGCGGAATATACGAAACTACAGTATTTTCACATCGAGATCTTTCAGTGCTTGTTCTATTGGATATCTCAGAATCTACTAAAGATTTAGTAAATGGCACATCCACTTCAATTTTTCATTTAGAGCGTGCTGCCACTGTACTTTTGGCTGAAGCCATGGCTGGGATTGGTGACCCTTTTGCTATTCAAGCATTTTGTTCTAATGGCCGCAAAGACCATCGTCATTTCCGTCTCAAAGACTTTGGTCAGACTTACAATGACCAATGTAAAAGCAAGCTCGCTGGCTTGAAACCGGGACTATCTACCAGGATGGGAGCTGCACTTAGATATTCAGCCGACTTTATTGGAAAGCAAATGACGAAAAGGAAATTAGTGCTTGTTATTACTGACGGCGAACCATCTGACATAGATGTTAATGATAAAAAATACCTAGTAGAAGATGCTCGCAAAGCCGTTCATGAGCTTTCTCATTTAGGTATCAATGTTTTTTCTGTCGGATTAGATGGTAACGGTGAAACTTATCTTTCTAGAATTTTTGGGCAACGTAATTTTGTTTTAATTGATAGAATTGAAAGTTTACCGGAACACCTACCAAAATTGTATTTCAGGCTAGTTGCATAAGCTAATTTAACTAAAGGGGGCTTGATTATTTACATGTAGAGATACTGACTGAAAACCATTTTTTTCAGATTGTACCTGCATAGTTCTAGCCTGTAAAATTGACCAATCACTAGCACCTACTTAGGCGTAAAGCATGAGTGTTTATGGCAACAACGCCATGTATATTAAAGGCAAGAGAGCCTGTCATTTAGCTTCTATATGAAGCCGTTATTGGTTGTTAATGACCATTACGGACCGAAAAGTTGATGAGAAAAACGGCCTTAAGCACAACCAATTCAATCATATACCAAATACTTTCCAGTTCCTCTCAGCTCAGTTTGAATGACGCAAATTCATGAGGGAAGAAATAGCTCGTATGTCTGGCTGTCTCTGAATAGATCACGAATGAGATACGATTGGTCTGGCAAACCATTGTAAGAAGTTGACTAAGTCAACATATCAAAATTTATTCAAAACAGACTTCTATACCAACCATTTTTCTGACAAACAGCTTTTCTTTTCCCTAAATTTATTGATCACGTGAGTAGTAGTAAATGTAACAATTTTAATACCAAACATTCACTATATGGAGGCAACGGAATTATGGACAAGTTATTCAGCAATTTAAAAATGGGAACTAGGATCACACTTGGTTTTTGTGCCATGATCTTCTTATTTATTGCATTAGCGGCTGTGACTTATTTTAGCTTGGGAAATAGCAAAAGACACTTCAATGATTATCGCAGTCTTGCGCAAGCTACCAACCTTATTGGACGCCTTCAAGCTAATGTGCTCTTGATGCGATTAGGGGTTAAAGATTTTATAATCAAGAATGATACGTCTGCGATTAAAAAAATTAAAGCACACTTAAAAGAAGCAAAAACTTTGCATCTTCATACACAAAAAAGCAAATTGACTTCTAAACAAAAAAAGCTGGTCGAATCTATCGGTACTTCTTTGATAGAATATAATACTGGGTTTGATTTGGTAATGTCACTACAGGGTTCTCGAAATAAATCAGTTGCAACTCTAAATACTGCAGGATCAAAATTACAAAAGCTACTTGAAAGCATTGCTAAAGCTTCTTTTAAAAATAATGACTTGCGAGCGACTTACCTGATTAGTCAGATACAGAAAAACGTTATGTTTGCGAGACTGAAAATTCAAAAATATCTTTTTGATAATGATTTAGTAACGGCAGATTATGCACTTAATGGAATTGAAGAAGCTAGAAAAAATTTGAATATTTTGGTTAAATTATTAGATGAAGATGAGACTTTTAAAACAACAAAATTGATTAAAGAAAATTTAATAGTGTATTCACAGACGATTGAACAAGTAAATAAACATACTTTGGATCGTAACTATGAAATTTCTGGAACGTTAGACACATTAGGGCCTTTTATTGCAGAAAATATTGATTCATTAAAACTTGAGTTAAAGACTGAGCAAGAAACACTAGGGCCTAGAGCGATATTCGAAATTGAGCAAATCATTACACTCACTGTGATCGCATCTTTGGCCAGCCTAATCTTAGCGATTACCGCAGCCTACATTATTACACGCACCATCAGTAGGCCTATACGTGCTATGACTAACACAATGAGAATTTTAGCTACCGGAGAACTTGAACAAGCCATTCCTGCCATTGATCATAAAGATGAAATTGGAGACATGGCCAAAGCGGTTAAGATTTTTAAAGACAATGCTAAGGAACGTCTTCTTTTGCAGAGTAATAATAAAAAAGATGCTCTTGCACAATCTCAACGACAACAGCGAATTGAACTCTTGATTGAGGAATTTAGGACTGAAGCATTTGAACTTCTTCAATCAGTCAATGTAAATATGGACTTGATGCAGGAGACCACAAAAAAACTTGCGGTAATATCACTGCAAGCATCAAATCAAGCTGCACGAGCCGGTGGTGCGTGTGAAGATG
>CAXIDO010000209.1:0-4955 GCA_964022745.1 uncultured Methyloligella sp.
ATATAAGAAAAAACACCCGCAGCAGCAATAATAAACAGGATCATTACACTTTCTTTCGTGCTATCTCTCAACACGATCCAAAGATCTTTTGGGTTCCATAGTTTATAAATGATCATAGCAATCATTAGGCACAGTAGTGCTCCAACAGCTGCCGTTTCTGATGGTGTCGCAATCCCTCCATACATGGCATAAAGAACACCAATAATGATGACAAGGAATGGTAGGACCCGGGGTAAAATTTCAAATTTTTCTTTCCAAGTGTAGGACCCGGATGCAAGGAGTTTTTTGTTACCGGATTTCCATGTTGAGTAAAGAGACCAGATCATAAATAGTAACACCAGCATCAACCCTGGTATTACTCCAGCAAGAAAGAGGCGGCCAATCGACGTTTCAGTTGCTATGCCATAAACGATCATTGTTACGGAAGGGGGGATCAGTATCCCCAGTGTACCTCCTGCAGCAATAGATCCAGCAGCAACGCCATCGGGATAGCCACGTTTACGCATTTCTGGAATGCCCATCTTGCCGATGGCAGCACATGTTGCAGGACTTGACCCGGACATTGCTGCAAACAAAGCACAAGCACCCAGGTTCGAGATTACCAACCCACCTGGAACACGTGTAAGCCAGCGTTCCAGTGCTTCATAGAGGTCAGCGCCAGCTCGTGTAGAAGCGATTGATGCTCCCATGATTATAAACATTGGAATGGATAATAAGGCGAAATTATCTAATTTTCCAAAAAGTATTTCTGGCAGCAATTCGAGTGATCGAAAACCATCAAATATCAACAAAAATCCGGTTGAAACCATCAAGAGTCCTATGGCTACAGAAACACCAGAGAACAGCACCAGGATTGTTGCTATAGCAACAATTGCGCCTAATAGTAGCGGGTCCATTAAACGTCCTCCAAGCCATAAGGTTTATCTATTCCTAAAACCACAGCAACTAAATCAGCAATCAGTTGAAGGAGGTAAAGTGCAAAACCGATAGGAAGTGACAAGTATGGTATCCATAGCCGAACCCCCCATACGGTGTCTGATTTCCAGTTTTTATCAAAGGTCAAATACCAGTGTTCGTATCCATAAAAGAATAATACTGCGACCATGGCTATCGAAAGTGAAAGTGTTAGCAGGTACATGTAGTAACGAGCCCTCTTGGACAAAGATAAAGGGATTAAATCCACATTAACGTGGCCACGTAACTTTTGGACGTATGACAATCCTATGAGGGTTGCGCCAATTGCAAGATAGATTACAGTTTCTGTTTGCCAGATTGTTGATTGGTTCAGAACAAAACGTGCAAATATCATATGGCAGGTTATAGCAACAGCTAAAACTATCATTGCAGCCGAGCACCATCCTGCTAGAGTTGACAGCGCTGCTACAGTACGTAAAAAAGGGTTATTACCCGTGCGCGAGGCGACAGCTGTGCTTTGATGAGACATTACAGCCTTCCTTAAAAAATTTGAGTTTATATGTGGCGGCAGTTTTTATAACTGCCACCGAAACCTGTAAAGTTGAGTAACTTACTCGACAGCTAAAGCCTTATCGAGAAGTTCCTGTCCATCAGGTACATCTTGAACAAATTTTTTGTAGGAAGTTTTCTTTGCGATAGCACGCCACGCTTCAAAATCTTCTGGTGTCATTTTTGCAATTTTAACACCGGCTTTTTTGAAGACTTCGACCGAAGCTGCGTCTTGCTTCTTTGCTTCAGCAAGATAATATGCTTCAGCTTTTTTTGAAGCAGCTCTCAATGCAGCTTGCTGTTTGGCATTTAGGCCATCAAAAGTCGACTTGTTCATAAGAAGCGGTTGATACATAAACCAGAGCGCTACATCACCAGCAGGAGTATAGCAAGATACTTGCTCATAGATCCTATATGAAACGAAGGAAGATGATGAAGTGTTGGCAGCGTTGAGAATGCCAGTTTGCATGGCGCTATAGATTTCAGAAGATGCCATCGATGTAATTGATGCATTAGCACCAGCAAGCATTTGTTCGAATGATTTACCTGCTGCTCTGATTTGTAAACCTGCAACATCTGAAGGTTTGGTTATGCACTTTTTTTTACCTGCAAAACCGCCAGCAAGATACCCATGCACAAGAACTATAACATCGTCATCAGCCATCTTTTTTTCAAGGGCAGCCATAAACGGAGATTTGCTCAAGCGAGCTGCATGGTCATGGTTCTTAACTAGACCAGGCATCAGGGTTAAATTGTATGCAGGCTGCTGCCCCCCAGCATAACTTAAGGGTAGTACAGTCATATCAAGTTGTCCCCGGCTTAAGGGACGATATTGTTCGCGCGGTTTGAACAGAGACTTGGAGCCAAAAATCTTGATATTTAAATCCACGTTCGCCTTTGCGACTTCATCTGCAACTATTTCTGCAACCTTGTTTCGTATATCTTTTTTGGACCATTGGTGTGACAGACGAAGTTCTTTTGCATTTGCGATGCTTGCAAAACCCATGACTGCAACCATTGAGGCTACAATTGTATATTTTGATTTCATAGTTCCCTCCCAAGGATACTTTGACATTAGAATTAGTGATTTTATGAAGTTCTAATAAAATCTTAATAGCAACAATTGTATTCTTTGTCAAAAAAATTGTATACAATCTGATTTTCATTGCATTTTATATGTTTTTCGTGATATCTAAAAAAAATGGAACCAAGCCGCGCAGAACAAATCTCCGATACTCTCGAACAACTTATATTCAAAGGTGAATATGAGAACGGGCAAAGGCTGGATGAGATTAAATTAGCCGAACACTTCAACGTATCTCGCACTCCTATAAGAGAGGCGTTGCAAAGGCTTGTGAAGTCTGGTTTGGCTGAACAAATTCCTCGTAGAGGTGTTTTTGTTCGGCAACCTGGTCCAATAGAATTACTGGAAATGTTTGAGACTATGGCTGAACTAGAGTCCGCTTGTGGTCGTTATGCAGCGGCGCGAATTTCTGATGATGGTTTAATGAGGCTTATTCAGGCCAACAATAATTGTCGCAAAGCCGTCGAACGAGCCGATATCGATAATTACTACCTAGAAAATGAGATTTTTCATCAGGAAATATATCTCGGATCGACAAACAGTTTTCTTCAAAACAAGGCACTATCTCTACAAAAGCGTCTAAAACCCTACAGACGAGTTCAACTCCGTTTCAGGGGAAGGATGTCTCAATCTCTCGGTGAACATGAGGCGATTATAGAAGCAATCAAGACAGGTGATGGGGAGCTTGCAGCTTCTTTACTCAGGGGGCACGTAACCGTCCAAGGGGAGAGGTTTCATCAACTCATGGCTGGATTGAAGCAAAAAGCTTCTTAGGTTCCATAGTTAATACTATGGGCTGCGTAAAAACGAGAATGGTTGTAATTGATGAATAGTTATGGTGTTTGAGTTTTTCTAAATCAATCACGACTTGGCCAATCGCAATAACCTATAATCACTAAAACACTGGTTAGGTATAAAGCATGAGTTTATTGTTTATTTGTAATACAAGCTTGATAAAATTGTGCTGTCATTTCTGAAGAATTTGCCGTCGGTAAACTCCACACTGGGCCCCCTTGTGTTATTAAGTGAAAATATCAATCCTGTAAGGGAATATTAAGCGACACTCACATTGGTCTATACATCTCATAATGACTTCGTCGCTTCTACATATTTAGATAAAATATTGCTTTGATAATAGGAAAATAGTGAATGCATTTTTCATCGTCAGATATTACTTCAGCAACAGCTTATAAACTACTGGTGTCAACGATATTACCCAGACCAATCGCATTTGTTACAACGATAAGTCAGAGTGGAATACCTAATGCTGCGCCTTTTAGTTTTTTCAATGCTATGGGAAGCAATCCACCAGTTGTAGCGCTTGGTTTTGAGCCTAAACAAGATGGCCGTAACAAAGATACTGCCACTAACATTCTTGAAACGAAGGAATTCGTTGTCAATATGGTTGATGAACAGTTGTCCGTACAAATGAACCAATGTGCTGCTGATCTAGCATCTGATGTCGACGAACTTGAACTTGCTAAGCTCAACACGTTGCCTTCTATTGAGGTGACGCCTCCTCGGATTTCAGCGTCACCAGTCAGTTTGGAATGTAAATTATATAATAATATGGAACTGGAAGGTGGAGGGCACATCATAATTGGTAAGGTATTGCATTTTCATTTGCGTGATAATGTTGTTACGAGTTTGGATCCTCTACGTATCAGTCTAGAAGAGATTGCACCGATTTCTAGGTTGAGTGGACCACACTATGGGCGGGTGAATGATGTTTTCAAAATAATACGCCCTAAGTGACTATAGCAATTTGAGATCTGAAAAATTATCTGCTGTGAGAGCAGTAGCGCTGAAAAAGAAGTAATTAGTTTCCTTTCTTCTTTGATGCTGCAGGCCAAAGAGAACTCTTTCCTATGTCTTTTTAGGACGTCACTGATCGATTTGTGATTTGTTAGTAAGTTCCATTCATTTTCTTCAATTTAGATGTCTGAGCTTATTTCTCTCTCTTCAAATATGGAGGCGCGGTTTTATATGATGGCAGTTTCTGTCTCATGTGTACTTTGTAATTAAAATCATATAAAACCGCGATCTTTTGATCCTAGGTATAAATGTAACTTGCTATTTCGTTATTATCTCCGGTCCCATTAACAAGGTCGGTAACCAAGTTGAGATAATCGGCACGTAAGTTACCAGGATCAGAAATACAAACATTATTCCTACCCATGGCATTGCGGCTTTAACAACATTCATTACAGACATTCTTGCCACACCAGCTGTCACAAAGAGGTTCAGACCAACTGGTGGAGTTATCATTCCAATTTCCATATTCACCACCATAATTATGCCAAGATGGATAGGATCAATTCCAAGCTGTATTGCGATTGGAAATACTAATGGTGCAACAATCACCAAAAGACCTGATGGCTCCATGAACTGCCCGCCAATAAGAAGG
>CAXIDO010000210.1:0-4932 GCA_964022745.1 uncultured Methyloligella sp.
ACGGCTAATCCTCGTTATATCAATCTATTATGAAAAAACGCAAAAACTTCAATTGGTCTGAAAAACCACGCCCTTAGAAATAAAAAGTCAATAAAAACAAAATCTTATTGAATTAAGAGCTTAGGTAAAGAGCAAAATGATAGTTGCGAAAAGCAAAGCCGCCCAGCATTAAAAAATGCAAGAGCGGCGAAAACTCTGCAATCTTGTATCATTACAAGCATTAAAGGTCAACACAGCAGTGTCAATAGCAAGAGAAGCCGCATTTAGATTTGCTCCAAGCCCCAATGGCTTACTCCATCTGGGCCATGCTTACTCAGCCATTCAAACCTATGAAATGGCCCAAAAATATGCAGGACGTCTTTACCTTCGCATTGAAGACATTGATAAGGCCCGTTCGCAAGAGTGCTTTAGAACAGCCATAATACGTGATTTACACTGGTTAGGCATTAAATGGCAGGAGCCAGTGCTATATCAATCAGATAATTTTGAACTTTATGACAGCGCCATTAATGATTTGTGTGAACTAGGGCTTCTCTATCCTTGCTTTGCAAGCCGCTCAGAGATCAAACAAGCTTTAAAGCAGAGCGGGGCTATAAAACAAGATCCAGATGGTGCTCCCCTTTATCCAGCCCTTTATAAAGATTATCCCAAATCCAGGGCCGAAGAACGTATCAAAACAGGTGAACCTTTTGCGTTAAGGCTTCATATGAACAAAGCTATTGAGAGAGCAAAACAGCTAGAAAGCGAAATAGGAACAGACCTTACCTATCAAGCCGTAAATAAAGAGGGAAAAATTACTTCAACCCTTCTACGGGCTGAGCGCTGGGGAGATGTTATTATAATGCGAAAAGATATCCGAACAAGCTATCACCTTTCTGTCGTCATAGATGATCATAATCTGGGAATAACACATATCTGCCGCGGCAAAGATCTGGAAGCTGCCACAGATATTCATCGGATCTTGCAAATAAACCTCGGGCTGAGCGAGCCGATTTATCATCACCATGATCTGGTTCTCTATAATCAAGGTAAACTGTCAAAGTCCAAAGGACATCCAAGTCTTTTCGAATTAAGAGAAAAAGGCATAAATCCGAGCAAAATTTACGAAAGCGCTTTGCTCGGCCCCGCTGCATTAAGCAAATATTTACCCTAAAATTATTCTTCAATGAAAAGTCACTGTTTTAAAGCCGACTTTAACACCTTCAAACTATTGTAGGGCCTAGAGCGTTTCACCTTAAAGTGGATACCGGTTTTAGGAATAGTGCGGTTGCTGGTGGGCAACTGAAGTGTATCAAAAAAAAGGAACGCTAAAGCAAGAAGTTAGAGCATTCAAATGAATCTATCTAAAAGAAGTATGCTCTAAATGTAAGAATATGCACATGGCAGTCCACAATATATGGCAGGCATAGATCTCTAAAGATCTCTTTCTTGTGACCTCATGTGCAATAAAGTAAAAGGCGTTTCAAGGTTATGTCAGTGACGGGCAAAGAAAACCATCCTGAAAATCAACTGGGGCAGAGTGAACATCAAGCACTTCTTGATGAGCAGAAAAGTTTGGCTGAGGAAAATGCCGAGCTAAAGCAGCAGCTCATCAAGTTAGAAGAGCGCGAGCAAGCAAATGCAGAAATTTTAGCAACTGTTAGCCATGAAATCAGAACGCCGATAGGGGCAATCATGACTATGGTTGAATTGCTCCAAACCACAAACTTAAACACAAATCAGCATCACTATGCCCAAACCTTGCAGCTGGCTGCCAAAAATCTCTCAACTCTGACAACTGACATTTTAAACTTTGCTCGTTTAGAAGCAGGCTATGTTGAGTTGGAAGAAGAAAACTTCAATTTAAAAGAATTTCTGGAGACAATGACGAGTTCAATCAAGCCTAGAGCACTTGATAAGGGTTTGAGCTTCGATTGTCAGCTGGATGAAGATTGTCCAAAAGTGATTAAAGGCGATCAAGTGCGCCTTAGCCAAATTATAAATAATCTGGCTAACAATGCTCTTAAATTTACTGAAAAAGGCTCTTTGAAGTTACAAATATCTTCTTCAGAAATCAGAGATGAAAATTCATCGGCCCAATACCACTTAATCCGGGTTGAATTAAAAGACACCGGCATAGGAATAAGCCAGGCTGAGCAAGAAAAAATATTCACACCCTTTTGTCAGGCCAATAGTTCAATTCAGACAAAGTTTGGAGGCAGTGGTCTCGGGCTATATATTTCCCGCACGCTAGCCGAACAAATGGGTGGTAAGCTGGATTATAAGAGCCAAAAGGAGTGCGGCAGCACCTTCTGGTTCACGTTTAAATGTGAAGAGGTTACGGATCAAAGTGACGAAGTTCAAGAAGAAACTGAAGAAGCTGAACCTTTAATAAATGCCCATGCTCTGATTGTTGAAGACAACCCGTTAAATCAAATGCTGATCAAGACTTACCTTGATCAGTTCGGTGTTACATATGATTGCGTTGCAAACGGCCAACTTGCACTAAATATCATTCAAAATGGTGCGAATGAAAAAAGTGGCTTGAATAAAAATTACGATCTAATTTTGATGGATATCATGATGCCAGTTATGGATGGCATCACAGCCACAAAGGAACTGCATAAATTGTGGGCCAGTCAGGGATGTGAAAGCCAGGCATCTCAAACAGCTATTCCGATTTTGGCATTAACAGCAAATGCTCTAGATGACCAGGTCCGGGAATATTATAAAGCTGGTGTCGATGGGTATGTGTCCAAACCTATCAGAGGCGCAGATTTATATGATGCCATTGAAGCGCTTTTTCAAAAGACAGATATGAAAAAAACAATCTCTGCTTAACCAAAGTAGATCATCCATTTATAAAAGCCTAAAAATCCTTCTTCGTCATGCTCTTGCCTTTAAGGCCAAATTAAATATGCTTTAGATAAAGGCGAGAGCGTCTCATATAAAATCATTAGCTTTTCTCTGAAAAAGAGATCTTATTTATATGAGAAATTAGGAGGTAGAATGAAGCAATACAAATCCCTTGAAAATCATATTTTTCGCAGAAGGTGCATCCTGAGTTTTGTAACGCTCATGTTTTTAGGATTAACTCAATCTCACTACATATCAAGTGCAGATGCGCAAACAGCTAAAGAAGCTGTTGGTGCGAAAGAAGAAAATAAAACAGAGAAAAAATCCTTACAGGAACGCCTGGCAAAAGCTGCGTTAGAGAGAACCAAGAATCTTGTAATATATAATCCCAAATATTATAAAATTCCCTACCCCAATGGCGATGTGCCGGCCCATTTTGGGGTGTGCACAGATGTTGTCATCAGAGCCTATAGAGCAGTTGGCATTGATCTTCAAAAAGATGTCCATGAAAAGATGGGAGGCGATAAGAATATCGCACACAGGCGGGTCAAAGTGCTTGAGAAGTTTTTCAAACGGTTTGGTCAATCATTGCCAGTATCTAAGAACCCCCAAAATTATAAACCAGGCGATATCGTCACCTTTTATCTAAAAGAAGCAATCTCTTCAAAAGATCATATCGCAATTGTCTCTGACAAAATCGGCATTTCAGGCAATCCAATGATTATTCATAATATAGGCTTAGGGCCCAAGTTGGATGACGACTTATTCAGCTATCAAATCAGAGGTCATTTCAGATATGGCAGCTGACACGATGATCTGCTTACGCATCCATAATCGCGCACTACAATTTTGTTCTCATTTTGTTCTTGCGCATAAAAAGCCTTTCCGTTAAGTTAAACTCAGAAATTCGTTTTTGGAGAAGCTAGCTTAGCTTGAATGATATGGCAGTAATAACAACCATCGAAAAAATATTTTCCATGTCAGATGAGGTCTGGGCCCGACATGCCAACCCATGGAGTGTCTGGACAAGATATTCTTGCCTTCCTCTTTTGGCTCTGGCTGTTTGGTCTAGAGAATGGATAGGCTATCTCTCATTAGGTCCAATAGCTCTTGTATGTCTCTGGACCTGGCTAAATCCGCGTTTTTTTAGCAAACCCAAAACTACAAATCATTGGGCTTCAAAGGCAGTGCTTGGCGAGCGTGTATGGCTACAACACCCAAAAGATCAAATTCCAGCTCACCATCACCGCGCTATAAGAATTTTAAACATCATCACATTCGCCGGCTTCTTGCTTGCGATTTGGGGCTTAATTCAATTTGCAATTTGGCCAACTGTTTTTGGCACCATCATCACTATGATCGGCAAAAGTTGGTTTCTAGATAGAATGGTTTGGCTATATCAGGATTTGAAAGACGAAAAAGATCTCTACCAATCCTGGGATTACTGATTTGAAGTTTGCGCACCTGTAAGCAATGGTCAATGGGGCTTAAGTCAATGGGCATGAAAGGGGACAAACATGTACGCTGAAGTTAAAACAGTTGCTTTTATCGGAGTTGAGGCCAAGCCAATTGATGTGCAGGTCCAAGTGGCGTCAGGTCTTCCAGCCTTTAACATTGTAGGTCTTCCAGACAAAGCCGTAGCTGAAAGCCGCGAGCGCGTTAGAGCCGCGCTAAATGCGCTGGGACTTGGTCTTCCTCCCAAAAGAATTACAGTGAATTTAGCACCAGCTGACGTGCCTAAATATGGCTCCCATTACGATCTTCCTATTGTGCTTGGATTAATGGCAGCGACAGAAGCCATATCAAAAGGCCCGCTCGCACGGTATCTGGTATTAGGCGAACTAGCCCTTGATGGCGGAATAAGCTCTGTTGTGGGCGCATTGCCAGCATCAATCAGCGCAAATAGATTGAACCTCGGTCTGATTTGCCCTTCTTCATGTGGGCCAGAAGCCGCATGGGCTGCAGAAAATATGGATATCTTAGCCCCCAGTCATTTGCTTAACCTAATCAATCATTTCAAAGGGACACAGGTTCTAAGCCCACCCAAACCGAAAATAAGTTCAAGCTCCTCTTCAGATGAAGGCAAACCAGATATGG
>CAXIDO010000211.1:0-4923 GCA_964022745.1 uncultured Methyloligella sp.
TGCTTGTAAGCAGCCGCATGATAGAGCGTATTCACCCCATAAGTCGAAATTGTTTTTCTGAGTAATTTGTCATCTAAAACGGATCCAAGTACACGAACAATTTCAATGTCAGAGACCTGTGAGTTTGAGGTCGCCAGTTCTTGTATTTTTTGTCGAAGCTCATATTCGATTTGGTATAGTGCAAACTCGGAACGTTCATATAGAATGAGCATTGTAGGTCCAAGTGAGAGAACTTGCCGCGCGATCTCGGAGCCAATCGAGCCACCAGCACCAGTAATCATGACAACCTTTTGTCGAACTGTTTTCTCCAAAAGGTCTTGTTGAGCAGGCACAGGTACACGCCCCAAAAGGTCTTCAAGACCAATTGAGCGCAAGTCAGAAATCATGACTTTGCCTGAAGCGATCTCATGTAAAGCGGGCAACGCTTTTACCTTCACTGAAAAAGGAGCTAATTTGTTAAGCAAATCTCTTTTAAAGCGGCGTGTCAAAGTTGGATCAGCTAAAAATATTTCTTTGATACCATGCTCTCGTACAAGATCTATAATTGAAGTTGGTTCATTAACCCGAAGGCCAAACAACATCTGTCGCCACAATGACGGGTTATCATCAATAAATCCAACTAGGCGGTAATCAGATGAGCGATCCAAATCGTGGTAAAGTTGTGTCCCTTCTTCACCGACGCCATAAATTAAAACAGGCAAAGCAAGGTCTAAGTCTTTCTTATAAGAATTAGGAATATAATCACTAAGCAAATAAGTAATGAAACTGCGGCTTGTCCAAATATATATAATTGAGAACAAGCCATACATGACGATAACAGAACGAGGAACATTCGCCAAAGTGAATTTCGTCATATAAATCAGCAATAGCCATCCAAGTATTGAAACGGCAACGGATAGGCAAATCTTTAAAGCACCACGCCGTCCTGCAAAACGAGTGATGAGCTTATACAAACCATAGTTATGGAAGCAAAAAATACCAAGCATGGGTGCAGCTAGTTGAACAGCCAAGAGCTGCCAACTATCTGGCATATAAAATATACCCAACCTAAGGGAATAAGAGCACCAAAGAGCAAAACACAAAAGACTAAAGTCAAGTGACATTAAAATGGCTCTTTTGGTATAGCGCGGTAAAGAAATAAGCCGCCCAATAAAGTGAGATCCTAATGTCATGTGAATACTACTCTTAACATCTTTGGTTCATTAAGTCATTTAAATGAGGCGCTACAAAATTGAAGGTCACGCTGAATAAAGTAAATGTCTCTTTTCCAGATATATTAGATATGAAAATTAATAGGTCGTAAAAAGAAAAATAGAGTTAAGGCTCTAAAAAAGAGCAGTACTCAACTATATAGTGAAGGAATTTATACAATAAACTGAAGAAAAGAAAAGTGAGTTAATCCCAGATTTTCACAGACTTCCCAGTTTCTTTCAATCCTTTAATGCGCTCATTGAGATAGTCTTGCAAAGTGTCTTTCTTATAAGCACCACTTTTAACAAAGCGCAAAACGGTTTCAAAATGAAAGACCTTCCAAAAACCAGTAAGGCGAAAAGCCTCCGCTTCTTTGCCCTTTTTATTTAAAACAAGGGCAGGGTCAGCTCGAAAAAAGCTTAAAGTGGGTGTGAAGTTGACTTGCCATTTGCGAGAAAATTCTTTTTCAGAGGTGGTTTTTCCTTCAAAATCAGTAACTTCGCGTGAGCCGCGGATATCAAGCTGTATAACTCTGTAGTTTTCCTGCATAAACTTCTTAATAGCAGGGTTTTTCAAATTAACTTGGTGCAATTCTTTACAATAGGGGCAGCCCTCTTGCTCATATATGATTACAAGTTGTTTGCCCTCTTCAGCAGCTAATTGAATTTCCTCAGCTGGGTCAAGAAAGCCGTCTTCAAACCAGGGTTGACTATATAGACCATTACCACTTTTAAAAAGGTCATCATCACCTTTAGCCTTTGCTAAAGATAACTGTGAGAGTTGCCCAGCCATATAAGCGCTAAAAAAAACACTGGTCTTTAGAAATCTTCGGCGAGGGTGAAACATAGTTAAGCTCCTGAAAAGAAGATAAAAAATTCAATATCTTAAAGATATTATTGCATAAAAGTGGCATTCTAGCATAATATTCAAATCTATTCAGCTTTGGTTCATTCACAATATTGTAGTGTGAATTAATCAATTTATTAGCTATATAAAAGGGTGCCAGAAGGCATCAAGGGGTATGAAGCAGTTTACCCCAGTTGTAGTAGGCAAGAAGGGGCGTTAAACTTGCCCCGGTTGCGTAATAGTCAGCTGAAGGGGCGCTAAACTTGCCCCGGTTGCGTAGTGGGCAACTGAAGGGGCACTAAAAAAGGCAAGAGGGCGGTTATCGTGCAAAAAAGAATGATCATCATTGTAGGGTTTTTGGCGTTTGTTGGTGCAATACTGGCAACTCAATCTTTTCCCCTGCCAGATGCTCAAGCCAATAGCAAAGTGAAAGCTTTGCAAGCCTGTATGGCATCTTGTCGGTCAAGAACCAAAGCGTGCTTTAAATCGGGGCAGACAGGTAGTTGCATCAAGCAAAGAAACGCTTGCTTTGCATCTTGTCAAAGTAGGCTTGGTCGATAATCACTCAAAAAACATTTCCCTTTGATTGAAATGATTCATGAAGGTTTTACCTCTCATTGCTAATCTATAAGAGCAACCATGAGGGCTTTCATCATGAAAACAGATCCATTGTATTATGTAGCACTTGCTTTTCTTTTTACGGCCTTATTCTTATTTGGGCTAAGCAGTCCTCACATACCAACAGCCTCAGCTTGCATAAAACCATCACTAGCTAAAACATGGGTGAACTCAGACGCCAAAGAAAAAGATCTTGTCAGATTAAAAATTAATTATAATTGCGGTGAAAAGCCCATTAAATCATATGACCCACTTTCAGCATCTCTTTGGATTGTTCGTGGCTTTATGAAATGCGGTAGAGCTGAATGCCTCTGGGGGCGTGCAAAAGGCACTATGATAAACTCAAATGAAATGCATGTGACTTTCAGCTCGTTTTCCGTTGTCAGAGACCTTAGAATATTTATTGAATCCGGCTTGCTGCGCGTTGAAGTGCAAAATAATTTCCGCGATACAAGACGCCAACCGACAAAACAGTCTTTCTATCTCCACCCCCAGCAGTAACTTATCAATACGCAGAAGAAGTAACATCTTTTTTGCCTCTCGCAGGCCTCTGAACGAAAGCAGCGCGGTTGCTTGTGGGCAATCTGAAGCGCAACTTAAGACTTATAGCCGTGAGAGAAAATTTGAAAAAAATTCTAATCCCGCGGATGGGCTGCATCATAAATGCGAAGCAATTGATCCCGATCGACTTCAGTATAAATTTGCGTTGTTGAAAGGCTAGCGTGTCCAAGAAGTTCCTGGATCTGTCGCAAATCTGCCCCGGTTCCCAAAAGGTGCGTCGCAAATGAATGCCGCAATGCATGCGGTGTTGCCGTCTCTGGCAATTGTAAAGCATGGCGCAAACGCGCCATTAAGAGTTGAATAATCCGAGGCGATAATTTGCCGCC
This sequence comes from uncultured Methyloligella sp., assembly GCA_964022745.1. Classification (GTDB taxonomy): domain Bacteria; phylum Pseudomonadota; class Alphaproteobacteria; order Rhizobiales; family HXMU1428-3; genus HXMU1428-3. The sequence continues at coordinate 3,543 of CAXIDO010000211.1, forward strand.
CCTCTCTCCACGAAACAAAGGCTCATTGGCTTCAAGTTCAAATGGACAGCTGGTAATGTAAGTTGAAATCGCATCAGAAATAAGCGGCAAAATTGGAACACGTCTCTCACGGTTGCCCTTGCCAGTAATTTCTAAAATTTCAATACCGCCGATGGGGGCCTCGTATCTTAGGAGGCCAAGTGCCTCAGATATACGAAGTCCTGCCCCATATAAAAGCAGCATCACAGCTACATCCCGGTCGTTAATCCAGGGTGCCACATCCCTGACTACGTCAGTTGAGTCCAAACTTTCAAGTGCTTTATCAACAGGAAGCGGTTTAGGAATAGAATGTGGGATCTTCGGAGATATAATTAAATGTAACTCTGAATTTGAAAAATTGAAATGACGTTCCAAATATTTAAAAAACATACGTAATGCAGAAAGGCCACGCGCAACAGAGCGATCAGAGGCCCCGCCATCTCGCCGGTATGCAAGAAAGCTTCGAAAGTCTCGTGCCTGCAAGTGAGACAAATCAACAAGCGTGATTTTCTTATCTTGTGAACGATGAACAAATCCAAGAAATTGCCGAATGTCTCGTTTATAACTATCTAAAGTTTTGAGAGCCAAGTCACGTTCATCTTCTAAATACGCACACCATGAACAAAGAGCCGCATTCAAGTCTTTCTCAACAGGCCAATTTTCAAAAGCGGTATTCATATGGTGTCAGATCCTAAATCATAATGATGTAAAACAAATTGACTATATACTAAAAAGGATTAACAAGCTCTCTTCGGTTACTTGTCGACCAAGTCATCAATGTATAAGAAGTATTTTTATAAGTCGTGAGAGAAACTAAGCCTAACTAGACGAAGAAGGAGCTCAGCCCATTTGGGGCTGAGGGACATGATGCATTTATCGTCCTGCGCAAAAGATCAGTCCGAACGGAGCTTTAGCAAGCACGAATAAGCTGATCGGCAAGAATGAGACGCACCTCATAGGCCCTCTGAGATAGTAGAAGAGTAGCCGTAAGAGAGAAAAAGAGAAACAAGACTAAAATGCCGAAAAGTCTACCATCAAATCCCCAAAAGGTGCGCCTGGACCTTCTCATGGTTGAGAAAAAGTTAGTGCCGACACGTTCAAAGGCAAGAGATCTGATTAAATCCGGGCATGTGAGAGTTGATGGTGAGGTAACTAAAAAATCCGGGCAAATATGGTTGGAAACAGCAGAGATTAAAATAGCTGAAGACGCACCAGGTTTTGTATCAAGAGCGGGGACTAAATTAGCGCATGCTCTAGAACAGTTTGAAATGGAATGTAAGGGTAAAACTATACTTGACCTTGGTGCATCAACGGGTGGTTTCACGGAAGTTTTGTTGGGTCATGAAGCTGCTCATGTTTATGC
>CAXIDO010000212.1:0-4916 GCA_964022745.1 uncultured Methyloligella sp.
CCGCTGGGGCTCCTGCTCTTCACGCGGTATTTTATCTTATTCATGGCGTTTAATCTTAGCCCCATCAGATGTGCTAGATTATGTTGCCGCCCATGAAGTCGCTCACCTTGCTGAAATGAACCACGGACCAAATTTCTGGGCCCTCGTTGAGCAAACATTGCCAACATACAAAACCCCAAAAGCCTGGCTCAGCGATAACGGCTCAGACCTCCACCGCTACGGCGCCACAAGCTAAGGTCTAGACCCTAATTTTACGAAGAAGGAGTAATGCTCTACTTAGAGCATTAGGACATGGCGAAGCACTTCGTGAAGCCCGGTGCTCAGTGCGGTTGCTTGTAGGCAATCTGAAGCAACACTAAAAGCGTCGCCCAGCGAAGGGCCTGCCGCTACAGCGGCAGAATAGCCGTGAGAGAAAGCGCGGATGCAGTGTGGGCATCTGAAGCGCCAGAAAAAAATTTCTCCCCTTACCCCTCAATTTTTCCAAATCGAGCAATTCCAAGAGCAGCATCACGAATTGACGCAAGCAAGGCAAGGCGGTTCAAACGAATATCAGCGTCTTCATCATTCACAATCACACCATCAAAAAACGCATCAACAGGGCGGCGCAACTGGGCAAGCTCACCCATGGCACCTTCAAAATCTTCGGCATCTATTAATGAAGTCACTTGGCTAGAGACAGTACCTACAGCCTTTTGCAAAGCTTTTTCTTGCGCCATTTTCAAAAGCGCCTCATTCACGACACTTGCATATTTTATTTTATCTTTTTTCTCTTCAATACGCAAAATATTCTCAGCCCGCTTAATACCAGCCAGCAAGTTAACACCATCATCTGTCGCCAAAAACGCCGACAAAGCTTCAACCCGTTTTACAATCATCAACAGGTCATCCTGACCACCCAATGAGAAAACAGCATCAATCAGATCATGCCGAGCACCTTGGTCACGCAAATAAACTTTCAAACGATCCGCAAAGAAAGAAAGAAGATCATCAAGCAATTTCGGATCATCAGAAAACTCAGACCGAGCTGATTTAAAAACATTTTTTAAAGGCAGCCTTAGGCTGTTCTCAAGCACAATACGAATGACACCAAGTGCAGCCCGGCGCAATGCAAACGGATCTTTCGATCCAGTTGGCTTTTCATCAATCGCCCAAAAGCCGGTGAGAATATCGATTTTCTCTGCCAATGCCACAGCCATTGAAACCGGCTCGTTTGGCACAGCATCAGTTGGCCCCTGTGGTTTGTAATGCTCTTCAATAGCAGCTGCGATGGACGCATCTTTGCCCTCAGCCAAAGCCAAGTAGCGACCAGCAATCCCTTGCATATCCGGAGCTTCATAAACGGTCTCCGAAACCAAATCAGCTTTCACATACTTGGCAGCATCTTTAGAGAGAGCCTCATCAGCCCCGATTTGTTTCGCAATCAGACCACTTAAAGTCTCTAACCGCTTCACTCGCTCACCAACTGTTCCAAGCTTTGCGTGAAACACAATCTCGTCAAGTTTCGGCAACAATTCATCAAGAGGCCGCGCCAAATCATTATCCCAGAAGAATTTCGCATCAGAAAGACGCGCCCGAATAACCCGTTCATTCCCTGCAATAATCTGCTTGCCATCATCTTTAGTCTCTAGGTTCGAAACCAGAATGAATTTGTTCGCCAAGCTCTTCCCCTTGCGAACTGAAAAACATTTTTGATGACTTTTCAAAGTGCTGATAAGGACTTCACTTGGCACATCGAGAAATTCTTTATCAAAAGCCCCCATCATCACCACCGGCCACTCAACAAGTCCAGCCGCTTCAGCAAGTAATCCAGCATCCTCAACCAAAGTCAGCTTTTCAGTCTTCGCCAAGGCTTTCGCATCTTTCAAAATAAGCTCAGCGCGCTTTGCCCCATCCAAAATGACCTTATGCTCTTCAAGTTTTTGTCGGTAGTCAGAAAAATCATTTACAGAAAATTGTTCCGCCCCTAAAAAGCGATGGCCTGTCGTCACATTATCAGCTGCCACACCATCAACAATGAATTTCAATGGCTTACCACCCAAAACACAAAGGATAGAATGGAGCGGGCGCACCCAGCGCAAACGACTAGAACCCCAGCGCATAGATTTTGGCCAAGGAAAATTGCGCACAACATTCATAACCACTTCAGAAATGATGTGTTCAGCAGAGCGCCCCTCACGATCAATCACAGCCACATAAAACTGGCCTTTCTTATCGTCATGGATTTCGCATTCTTCAAGAGTTAAGCCCGTGCTACGCAAAAAACCTTCCAAAGCTTTTTCAGGCGCATCAACCCGTGGTCCCTTACGCTCTTCACGAACATCCGAGGATTTCTCAGGAATGCCATCAACAATCAAGCAGAGACGGCGCGGTGTTTCATAATGAGCAACATCACTAAAATCCAAACCCGCTTCTTTTAGCCCCTGCGTCACCAAACGAGCTAAATCCTCGCCGGCCTTCTTTTGCATACGTGAGGGAATTTCTTCAGAAAATAGTTCAAGCAATAATTCAGACATAAGCCATCCAGAATAAAAAAGTCAGTTCAAAATAAGAAGAAGGTTTTAAAATTTACATTCATTAAAATAGAGATTTTAAAACGGCCATTAAATTATCAAATCCAAAATAAAATGAGAGCGGCGCAACCAAAAACAACGTCACCAATAAAAGCATCCCCAAAAGAGGCCAAACGGTCTCAACAATCCAACCAAGCAAAAATGTAAAGGCCGCCAGAAGAAATGCAAATAAAAGCCCTAGAGGAATGACCAACCCAAGATGGGAACTCGCAACAGGCCCATCAGCTGAGCCATATAAATAAAGGCTGCCAACAATGAAAAGTCCGAGCAAACCACCTAGCAAAGTGCAAATCCCAGAAAAAACACCCGGTTCCGGAATTTCATCTAGCACACCAACATGTTCTAAATCATCACTCATATCAGATCTCTTTTTCTTCGTTTAATGTTCTTTAAATGCATTATGTCCACCATGCATAAGCGAGGAGAATAAAAACTTATCCTGCCTACTCAGCCTCAACGGGTTGAGCTCCACCAGCTTCTGTCTCCAGCCAAGCTGTGCAGCAAGCTTTCGCCAAATCTCTTACTTGTAAAATATAAGATTGCCGCTCAGTCACAGAAATCACACCGCGGGCATCAAGCAAATTAAATAAATGGCTGGCCTTAATACATTGATCATAAGCAGGCAAGACACACCCATGTCCGCCATGAGACCCAGTTCCCTTACCCTGCTCGAGCAGGGCATTACATTCCGCTGCCGCATCTTTAAAATGCTGGAACAATTTATCAGTGTTGGCATATTCGAAGTTATGACGGGAATATTCTTGCTCAGCTTGCAAAAACACATCGCCATAGTTCACACGATCATCGCCTTCGCCGCCATTGAAATTCAGCTCATAAACATTATCAACGCCCTGACAATACATTGCCAAACGCTCTAAACCATAAGTAAGCTCACCCATAACCGGTGAGCAATCAAAGCCGCCAACTTGCTGAAAATAAGTAAACTGGGAAACCTCCATGCCATCACACCAAACTTCCCAACCAAGCCCCCAGGCACCAAGTGTCGGGCTCTCCCAATCATCTTCGACAAAACGAATGTCATGAGAGGACATATCAATGCCAATCGCCTCTAAGCTCTTTAAATAAAGATCTTGAATGTTTGGCGGCGATGGCTTTAACACAGCTTGAAATTGATAATAATGTTGCAAGCGGTTCGGGTTTTCGCCATATCGCCCGTCTGTTGGGCGCCGTGAAGGCTGAACGTAAGCTGCATTCCAGGGCTTAGGACCAAGGGCACGCAAAACAGTCGCTGGGTGAAATGTCCCAGCGCCAACCTCAACATCATAGGGCTGTAAAATCACACACCCTTGCTCAGCCCAGTAAAGCTGTAATGTTAAAATCAAATCCTGAAAAGATTTTGTCGGTTGCAAAACGCGATCATTCATATTCAAAGCCATTAAAACCTATCGTCCCAGATAAAAAATCATTCATTCATCAAAAGGTTTTAACCGAACAAAGTTGGATAAGCTACTAAGATTTTAGCCTTAAACCTCAATCCACAATCAAATAAAACAACCAAACTGTTGCTCATTTGCTATTGGCCTTGGCCATCAACCTCCCTATTCTGCATTAACTATGATTAAAATGAAAAGTTAGCGTGAGATTTTTTTCAATGCACCACTCAACATGATGGAAATAAAGAAAACAAAAACAATGCGTTAAAAAGTAGACGCGCCAGCTTTCGTAATAGAAAATTGTTAAGTATAGTCGGGAATGTGAGTTATGTTATCTGGGTTTTTCAAAAATTATCACGTCCAATGCTTTACAGCCTTACATTCAAAATGGAAGGCGACCCCGCTAAACGGCATAGCAACCAACAAGAAAAAATCACGTCAGTTACTTAAACGGACAGCTCTCTTTTCTCTTTTTTATCTCACACTCACTCTTTTTAGTTCATTTGAATTAGGACTATCCCCTTCAACAGCACACGCCCAAACCAATAAACCTGTCCAAAAATCTGTCATTATTGACCGTGCCCACTTCTTCAAGGAATTCCGCAAACGCTTCTATCCCATTAAAGAAAAGGAAAAATACCTCATAGATCGCTATGAGCGCCTCTTTAATTATTGGGATAGCAAACCACAACTAACCGACCTGCGCTGGCTAGCTTACATTCTAGCAACCACCTACCATGAAACAGGTCGAAGCATCAAAGCGGTAAGAGAATGTTTTGGTAAAACGGATCAAGCCTCAATCAATTGCGTAACAAGGCTTTATCGCCGTGGCCGCATTAAGAGAAATTACGCCGCGATTGATAAGAAAACAGGCAAGTCCTATTTTGGCCGTGGTCACGTTCAGCTCACATGGGCTTTCAATTATAAGCGAATTGGCAAAGAACTTGGCATG
>CAXIDO010000213.1:0-4915 GCA_964022745.1 uncultured Methyloligella sp.
TTCTTGATCCTGTTCGTCCTGGTTCTGCGAAACCTCATTTGGCGAAAGCTGTTGTTATTCCTTTTGGACTAGAACAATCGGTTTCTTTTCAAGGCGGGACAGCTTTGGGGCCAGAAGCTATTTTGGCAGCAAGTAAAGAGGTCGAGCTTTTTGATGAAGAATATTGGGCTGAAATTGTTTCAGATTATGAAGTTGCAACCCTGCAACCTCAGCCGATTGCAGGGTCTCTAGAGGCGGCGTTGAAGCAGGTTGCTTTAATGGTTCGTGAAGTCATGAATGAGGGGAAGTTTCCTCTCGTCATTGGTGGTGAACATAGTTTAACGGCTGGTGCAATTCGTCCGTTTGTAGACGTTTACGATGATTTGGTTGTGTTGCAATTTGATGCCCATGCTGATTTGCGCGATGGGTATGAGGGGCAACATTTTTCTCACGCGGCCGCTATGCGTCGGGTGTTGGATTATAAATCAGTTTCGTTAGTTGGGGTTGGTTTGCGAAATATCTCACAGGAGGAAATCCCATTTCTTGAGGCCAACAGAGACAGAATTACTCTGCATTGGGCAAGTGAAGCTAAAAACACGCGGATTGAAGATATTGTTGAACCTTTAAAAGGCAAGAATGTTTATGTGACTTTTGATCTGGATTGTTTTGATAGCAGTCTTATGCCGGCGACAGGTACACCGGAGCCAGGCGGTTTGGATTGGTATCAGGCGTTAGATGTTTTAAGAGCAGCGGCTGATGTGGGTACGATTGTTGGCGGGGATGTGGTTGAGTTAGCTCCGCGCCCTGGATTGCATGCTTGTGATTTTTTAGCAGCTAAATTGGCTTATAAAATTTTGAGTTATGCTTTGGTTGATCATTCGCGATTACGTTAGTCTCTGTTTTCTCTCACGGCTATTCTTCGCTGCGCTCAGGCCTACGAGGTGCGGCGCTTGCGCCGGGCTGCGCGAAGCGCTTCGCCATGTCCTACTGCCCTGAGGGAGGGCAGTACTCCCTCTTCGTAATGCTAGGCTAGCGATGTGTTGCAGTGGCCTTTTTTCTGGGCTTTCGGTGCGCACTGGCAACCGTTTTGACTTCATGTCCTTCGGTCTAGTTCCGGTTACTGGTGGGCAATTGAAAGGCGAAAAAACGCTGAACTCTTTTTTCATATAATGAGAATTTTATTTAATCACTCTAATGCCGATATACACTAGCTGGCAATTTTTTCGATCACATCCGTGAGTTCATCAAAATGATTGATGAGATGGGTTGGGTTTAGGTCTGGCATTGGTATGTCTGTATATCCCCATGTGACACCAATTGAGGGGATGCTCGCATTTGTAGCTGTTTGGATATCTGTTTTGCTGTCACCAATCATCACTGCCGCTTTTGCATCGCCGCCAGCTTGTTTGATTGTTTCAAAAAGATGACGCGCATCTGGTTTTTTAAATGAGAAACTATCGGCACCTGTTATGGCTTTGAAGTGTTTTGTTAAATCAAGTTTTTCAAGCAGTGGAAGAGTTAGGTCTATCGTTTTATTTGTGCAAACGGCCAAAATATGCCCTTCACTTTGCAAGTTCTCTAGAGCTTTAACAGTTCCTTCGAATGGGCGTGTCTGATCTGCGCTGTGGATGGTGTAATGGTCTATTAGAATATGCCAGAGTTCATCAATTTCTGTATCGTTTAGTTGAATGTTTTTAAGATTTAATGCGCGTTTGATCATTGCTTTTGCGCCCTGGCCAATTATAGGGCGGATCTCTGATTGTGAGCTTTTGTCGTAACCTTTAGACTGAAGCGCATGGTCAAGAGCTGAAAACAGGTCTGGGGCTGAGTTTACCAAGGTGCCATCCAGATCAAAGCAAATTGTGAGTTTTGTAGACGTCATTAAGGTTCTCTTTGTAATAGATTTTTTGTCTAAGAACTTTTGAATGGCTTGGTTTATAGGTTTAGCTTATCATTTGTTCAGAGATTTAGGCCTTCAAGCGGCAATATGCGACATTGTATCTCTCATGGATTTCTGATGATTGTGGGATAGAGCAAGGTTGCGGTTTTATCAAGAGAAATTCGTCTTGTTTTAGAAATGCACCATTTAAGGAATGCGTTTGGCAGTTGATGCCAAAGAACGGAGCGCGAGAAGTGAACACTGGACTGAATATAACAGGATCTCATTCAGAGAGTTCAAATGAGGAAGACGGAATGACACCTTCACAGTCATCTAACTTTAATAATGAACTCTCTGAATTAGAAGGGCAATATAAAGATCTTTTAACGGATCTGAGTGGTCGACTTGATAAGTATTGGAAGCGGATTGCGAATGAACCGCAATTTAACCCGGTGAAACAGCTGGCGTTTGAGCTTTCGAGAGAACTTGAAGCGGGGCGCCTTTCTCTTGATGACTTCTCATCGATGATTAAGATTTTATCCGATAGAGCATTAATGAGCCGCGCGCAGAATATGCGTTCTTATATTGGTGAGAAAAATATTGCTGATGCGGGAAGTGATTTGATCCGATTTCGCGGCTATGTTCATGAAGTGGCTCATGTGGATGGTAAGCTTATTTCATTCGATGAGTTTAAAGCTGAATTTGAGCGCCCTCGCAAAGGTGTTGTATTTACTGCCCATCCGACTTTTTCAATGCCACAAGCTATGAGAGAGTTTTTGATCGAGTTGATTGAGAAACCTGAATTGGCCCTTGAGGCTGATTTCAAAGAGAGGTTAAATAAATTAGAGCACCGACCTGATGTTGATTTGGATTTAATGTCAGAGCAAAACCAGGCTCAAGTGGCGTTAAAAAATGCAGGTCTTGCGCGGCGTGAATTTCACAAGATTATCTTAGAGGAAGCCAGGAGACTTTATCCAGAGCAATGGACTGAGTTTCTTCCTTGTGTGGTTAACCTAAATAGCTGGGTTGGTTATGACCTTGATGGTCGAACAGACATTCGCTGGTATGATAGTCTTTGTTTCCGCTTGAAAGAAAAGCGCGATCAACTACAGCAACATTCCACTTCAATTGAGACAAGCCTTTATAAACTTCAAGAAGATGAAAAGCAGTCAGCCTCCTTTTTGCAAGCGGCATATAAAATGATCCGCACTGAAATTGATGCATTAGATCATTCTTTGATTTTATTTTCAGTTGATGAGCCGACACCTGCTGATATTAGCAAAGCGGCTAATTTTTTGACAGGTGATGTGGGTGAAGATGGCTCTCCGCTAACGTCTGGAATTTTAAGTGGTGTGAGTAAAACAGTCGGAATTTCTAAAAAAGACAGACCGCTTCGATCTTCTTTAAAGCCTCTTGTTGATTCTGTTTGCAGCGCTATTGAGGCGTGCTCAACTGATGCATCATTGTTTGTGTTAACGGAGTTAAAAACAGAACTAATGAGTTCGGGTTTAACGACGTCTCATATTCATATTCGTATTAATGCGATGCAATTGCACAATGCAATTCGAAAGCCACTTGGGGGTGGTTCTGTTGATGTGTCGAGTTTGGTTAGTCTTTCTAAACTAGATGAGATGATTTTAAATGACGACACTGAAACCGTTAATTTTAAATGCCTTGCGTTAGAGCGATCAACGGCTGTTCGGCAATTCATCGTTATTTCTCAGATTTTGAAATTTATAGATGGTGATGCACCGATTAGACTTTTGATCGCTGAATGTGAGCATTCTCTCACAGTTTTATCAGCACTTTATTTCGCAAAACTTTTTGGGATTGAGGAACGAGTTGATATATCTCCCCTCTTTGAAACAGAGCGTGCCATGGAGCGCGGTGCTGAGATCATCAAGGCGTTATTGAAACTAAAATCTTATCGGGAGTATGTTTTAAAACGTGGGCGGATTTCTATTCAAACAGGGTTTTCTGATGCAGGGCGGTTTATGGGGCAGATCCCGGCAACCTTGGCTATTGAGAAATTGCAACGGCGGATTGCGTCTATTTTAAATAATGCCAATTTAGGGCACATAGAAGTTTTGATTTTTAATACACACGGCGAATCTATGGGGCGGGGGGCTCATCCTTCTTCTTTGAAAGAACGGTTTGATTATGTGCTTACTCCGTATGTGCGCAATGCTTATAATGAAAAAGAGTTGCGATTGCATCATGAAATCAGTTTTCAAGGCGGTGATGGTTATGTGTTTTTTGGATCTGAAACTTTAGCCAAGGCAACTCTTTTAGAATTTGTTCGGTCGCATCATATTGAAGGCGGAGAGTTTTCTGATGTGCTTTATGATAACCCTGATTTCAACGAGGATCTGTTTGAGCATGTGAAAACATATCAAACGAAATTATTTGAGAATAAAAACTATCAATCCAGCCTTGGGGCTTTGGAGACTAATCTTTTGTTTAAGACCGGGTCTCGTAAAACGAAGCGTCAGTTTGATGGTCGGCAAGATAATCGCGTTGCAGCTGCTAAAATGCGGGCTATTCCTCATAATGGTGTGCTTCAGCAATTTGGCTTTTTGGCGAATGTTATTAGTGGATTTGGCTCGGCCTTGCTCTATGACAAAGAACAATTTGCAAATATCTATCAAAATTCAGCCAGAGCGCGCAGTCTTATTGGTATGATAGCCAGAGCGCGGCAGCTTTCCAGTGTGAAAACTCTGGTGGCTTATGCCTCTATTTTTAATGATGCCTTTTGGGTGACGCGGCCAATTGAAAATATGGAAACGCCATTAAAGGTGCCGTGCTTGTTATTGGCTGGACTGTTGCGCGGTGATGAGCGCCATGATCGCTTTATGCATTTGGCGACTTACTTGCGTGAGGATGATATTTATTTGCATGATTTGTTTAAGGAGCTAGGACTTGATGAGTGGCAGGGACAAGCTGATGGTCATGAGCGAGATGAAGTGATTGAGAGCGATATGCTCCATGCGCTTCGAATTGCTTTGATTATGCATATTTATTTGCTTGGTGGGCGGCTACCAGTTTTGGCAGCGCGCA
>CAXIDO010000214.1:0-4909 GCA_964022745.1 uncultured Methyloligella sp.
TTTTTAGAAACCGGTTTAAAATTAGCAAGGTCCCAAATAACTTGTTCAAACTCATCAGGTTCAGTTGAAAAAATTAAATGCAATCGCTCCTCTTCAAAGCCTAATCCAGAAAGAAGGGACTGTGTGAGAGAGATTTCTTTTTTCAAAGCTTCGTACTCTTCGCTTTGCTGAGTGTCACCAAGAATAACTATGTGATTAAAACCAGCAGCAAGTGCAGCTACCAAAGCGTCATGCCCAATCCCCGAAGGGCTATGCACCTCAAGTGGTATAAGAGAGGCTGGTAAGCCTTTTCCATAACGGGCGCTTAATGATATTATCTCAAGGCCTTGTTTTCTATCATGTATTAAGAGGGATGCTTTCTCGCCGCCGGCTTTGTAATAGCTAGAAGCTAAAGTCTGAATGGCTTTAATATGGTCTGTCCGATCAGGAAATAAATAGGAAACTGCACCAGTTGGACAATGAGCTGCACAATTTCCGCAACCTCCGCAGATATCTAAATTAATAGCAACATGGTCACCATCTGCAATAATGGCGCCAGCTGGGCAATTATCCAAACATTTTGAACACCCAACTTTTTTTGAACGAGAATGAGCGCAAATATCAGGGTTGTAATCTACATAAATAGGCTTCTCAAATTCTCCTACAAGTTCTGATGCCTCAAAAACTGTGCGCATTACAGCAGCCGGATCTCTAAGGTCGGTGCGGAGATATCCATCTCGTCCATCATGACGTGTGAAGAGTGGTGAGCCTTCCCTAAAGTCAACAATCACACTACACTGAGATTGAACGTCATTCCGCTCACCAGCAAAGACTAATTCAGATTTTGAAGAAGGTAAAAGGGCAGCATAATCATCAAGAGTAACCTCAAAAGATCCAAAAGTCCCGCTTGCTTTCTTAATGTTGCCTTTGAAAATAGGAAAATCAAACTTAGCCGGAAGAACCAAATCAGTATCACCTGTAAGAACTAGAGTGACTGAAAGTTTCTGGTTCAAAAGCTCGGCAGCTTCAAAGCACTCCTGGCCGGAACCAAGAACTAAGCACAAACCATCACTGGACAGAGTTTTCACGCGAGTTGATTTTTCCGGTAAGGTTGTTTGAGCAGTTAGGGACACCATTTCCGGAGTTGTTTTCTTTCCATCAGAACTCCAGCCTGCAAATTCGCGAAGGTTAAAAAATGACGGAGTGGGTGCTCCAGATTCTTCTGCAACTTCAGCAAAAAAAGTTGCTTCTTGTGTGCAGCCAACACACAAAGAATTTGCGCTTAATTCAGCCTCAAAATCTGCGATCCCAGTGCGACATAAATTGGTACGTACAGGCAGGTCTCCTACACCCAGGTTTTAGCCAATTTTTTCACCATCAACGGGCATGGAATTTGCACAATTGCAAAGCAAAAAAGTATGTTTGCTCATTGCTAATAATCTCCCTATACTAAGCTTAATATTTTGGGGTTTTGACCCTGTTTATTTTTTAATATTAGAAGACTATAAATTAGCGCTCGAAGCAAGCAAAAAGGGGAGTTAAATCTCTGTGAAAAAAGAGCTCAAGATTAGTGTTGCTGTTATCGCTGAAGTTCGTAAATCTAAAACCCATTCTCACTCGCAATGGGCCGAAGATTATTGGATGCCAAGCGCTGTAATTTTTGGTGTGGTTAACCATGAAGTTGGAGACGTAATTCGCCAAACAGAGAGCGCTACAGCTTACTATATGGGACGCTCTGAAATATACTGTCATGCCAAGGAAACAGAGAGCTATATTCACAATTTTGAAAGCGAAGTGCCGGCCGTTTATGTCGTTCTGCGCCGTGATGAAGAAGACGAATACCCACTAGATTTTTTCGTCCATGCAGTAACTGTGTCTCCCTATGAGGCTCAAGATTATGCAGATCCAGCAGAAGACATCATTGAGCGTGTACCAATGCCGACAAAAATAGCAATCACCCTCATGGATTTTATAGATCAACACCATGTTGATGAGCCCTTCAAAAAAAGAAAACGAAAAAATTTTAAGCAAGAGCCTCACCAATTTGGCAAAGAACCTATTTTCAAATCTTCAGACGATCAAAAGTCAAACGGACATATTTTAAAAGGAAACCAAAATGACTGAAAATGAGAAAACAGTTGAAGAAACTTTCCTCAAGAGATGGTCCCGACGAAAACAAACTGATGAAGCTGAGTTAACAGCCCCTTCCGTTTCAGATGAAAAAAGCGAAAACAGGGAAAGGGAACAAAACAATGAAATATCCGCTTCTGAAAAAGAAGACGAAGAAAAAGAAATGGCAGAGAACCGAGAAATTGCCGAAGCGATAGACCTGGAAACCCTGAATTATGAGTCTGATTTTGGTCCCTTCATGAAAAAAGGAGTGCCAGAAGTCTTAAAAAATTTAGCCATGCGAAAACTATGGACGAGCAATCCAATACTCGCAAATGTTGACGGTTTAAACGATTATGATGAAAATTTTGCAGATCCAGCTCTTAATGTTTTTAAATCTAATTGGAAAGTTGGGCGAGGGTTTCTAACAGAAGAAGATGATGAAAAAGAACGATTAAGAAAATTAGCCCTTGAAGAAGATCAGAACCCAAAAGAAGAAAGTGCATCAGAAAGTGAAGAGGCTGATATAGAGGATCAACTCAGTGATGAGCAAACCCCTGAGGAGATTGATGAAGTACAGAGTGAAGAAGTAGCAGGTGAACTCCAGACACAAGGACAAGATACTGATTTGGATGAAAATCCAATAGAGGAATATAATTCTGAAAATATAACCCACACCGAAAGAGAGCTAGAGGAGGTCGCGCCTTCAATTAAACGTGTCTCTATACGAAAGCGACTGCTAGACAACTGATCAAAAATAGATGTGTGGTATTCGAGCTATCCTGCTGTAAATAAATGAAAAATATAAAGAAACAAGAATGACATTAGACCTGAAATCAGAACTGCTAGAAAATCTTAAAAAAGTTAAGGGGCCCAATTTAGAAAGTAATATCGTAGATTTAGGATTGGTATCAGAAATTCAGCTCATCAATAATAAAGCAACTTTCTCTATTTCTGTACCGGTTGAAAAAGCTGAAACTTTGGAGCCCTTGCGAGCAGCTGCTGAGAAAGTAGCAAAATCAATCACCGGAATTGATACTGCTTTAGTAATCCTTACATCTGAAAAAGAGGGGAAGGATGGTGAGGCAAATCAAGCTTCGGTGCGGCCAGCTCCCTCAAGTTCTGAAATGGGCTCTGTTCCACCGCCTATGGCTAACGCAGGCGGAATGGCAAGCGCAGATGGAGCACCAGGCCAACAAGTCGGCTTACCTCAAGGCATAAAATCAATAGTCGCGATTTCATCAGGCAAAGGCGGTGTTGGAAAGTCAACCACATCGGTAAACATCGCACTGGCCCTGCAGGCAAGGGGGATGAAGGTCGGAATATTAGACGCAGATATTTACGGCCCATCCCTGCCAAGGTTATTAGGCATCTCAGGAAGGCCCACTCAAGTGTCGGGGCGGATTATTAAACCTTTAGATGGTTTTGGTATTAAAGTGATCTCTATGGGCTTCTTAGTGGATGAAGAAACACCAATGATCTGGCGGGGCCCAATGGTCATTTCAGCCATCACTCAAATGTTGCGAGAAGTGCAATGGGGTGAAATCGACATGCTGATCGTAGACATGCCACCCGGCACAGGAGATGTCCAACTAACTCTTGCGCAGCAAGTTCCTTTAGCTGGCGCTGTCATTGTTTCAACGCCTCAGGATCTAGCGTTAATTGATGCCCGCAAAGGCTTGAATATGTTCCGCCAGGTTGAGGTACCTGTATTAGGTATTATTGAAAATATGAGTTACTTCATTTGTCCTCACTGCGGAGACAGTCACGGAATATTTGGCCATGGCGGTGCAAAGGAAGAAGCAGAACGCATTGGTGTGCCGTTCCTTGGGGGCGTACCACTTCACCAAGATATAAGAACCAATTCAGATGCCGGCACGCCAATCATTATCTCAGATCCAGAAGGTGAACACGCAAAAACATATAATCAAATTACCGAAAATATCCTCGAGCGGATAAAACAAGAAGAAGAAATGATCAATAGACCCAACATCGTAATTGAGTAAGGCCGGTGTAATAGGGTAGCGTAGTAAGTCGTTGATTAAACTGAAGGATCTGCTAGATGGTTGCGAAGCATTTCTTGGTAAGACTTCGTCATTTCAGAGACAAATTCTTCCTGGTTCTCGACTTCAAGAACATTTTTACAAACATGAGAGCTATACCGAGCGGCTGCATATAAAAAGGCCATGTGCAAATCTACAGCAGGAATTTTTTGGTTACTTCTATTTGCAACATTGATGAACTTGTCAGCAATATTCATAAATTGATCAGGTGAAATATTGCGCAATGGTTCGCCATCATTATCGTCAGTCATAGTAATATGTCCCGTTAAATTATATGAGGTTGAATTATTTGTAGATAACCTATCTTGAAGAACAACGCAGCATCAATCAAGGGGGAGAGATAAAAAAATACCCCGGCAAAAAGCCAGGGCATTAAAGAAATCAAAGTTATTAAAAAAACAAATGCGTCAAATGACACTCAATTATTGAGAGCATTAGTGCTTGGTCTTACTGGCTTTGGCAAAAGCTGCAGCAAACGGGTTAGAACTATCTATACCGTCGGATGATTTGTCTTTTGATTGGGCTGAAGAGTACGATTTATTCCCTCCATGCTTGTCGTTATGTTTTCCAGAGTGTTTTTGGCTGACAATATCTCGCTCAGCTTTCCGCGTTGCATCTTGGCCATCTGTCGATTTCATAGAGAGGCCTATACGTTTGCGGGCAACATCCACTTCCGTCACACGCACCTTAACAATAGCCCCTGTCTTAACGATCTCATGTGGATCACTAACAAATTTGTCTGCCAGCTGCGAAATATG
>CAXIDO010000215.1:0-4901 GCA_964022745.1 uncultured Methyloligella sp.
ATACGGCAAAATAAATGTACCAAGTAGTTATTGTAAGAATAGTGGTAAAGGCAATTGATTTGTTGCTCATCAAAACCTCTCTTTGGTCTTGTAGTGGTTGGAGGAACTAACAGAAAAATTTCGTCTTTTTGGGCTGTTTTAAAAGTACATTTTTAATTGATGTCTTTTTCACAACCGGGCTACCCCTCTCAAGAGACGGTCCCTATAAAGAGGCTGTCACTTTCTTTGGTGGTAATAGGTACCATATAATCAAACCACCCAATAATAGGGCAGGAACATCCGCGATGAGGTGGCCGTATTCTTTAGGGTCTCCTACTGCCTGAACGCCCATGACTGCACCATGTATAAAGCTAGTCCATGCAATTAGCAGCAGCATACTGCGGTGTTCTACTGGATCTTTAGCTCCGATAATACAGAAAATACCAAAGACGACGTATAACCCAACAATCATTTGGAAGTAATATTCTCCTTCACCGCCGTGCCATTGCCAGCCTGATGGCCAAATGAGTGCAAGTGGGTATAGGAAAATACATGGGATTGCAAAGAAGATGAGAAATGGTCCTAGAAGTTTTGATTTGGTCTCAACGTTCATATTTACCTCTATAATTGTTTTGGGTGTCTTAAATAAATTTAATTGTGCTTTTCACACTTAATGTTTACAGTGATAACATGAGGGATAATGATAACAGTGTCAACATCAAAAGGGGAAAGCGTAATTATCACCATGGTGACTTGCGTAATTCGTTAATAACTGCAGGGCTTAAAGCGTTGAAGGGGGAAAATTCTGAAACTATTTCATTACGTGCAGTTGCTAGAGATGTAGGGGTTAGTGCTACATCTGTTTATCGTCATTTTCCGGATAAACAATCATTTATTGATGCTTTATGTATTGAAGGCGGGAAATTGCTTGCAGAAGGACAGCGTGAAGCTATGAAAGCTGAAGGAGGTGGGCAAGCAGGACTAGATGCAACGGGCTTATTCTATGTGAGTTTTGCATTGGAAAACCCAACATTATTTCGTTTGATGAGCAAAGCACCTCCCTCAGATACTGCTCTTGGTGGGGTTAATGACCCAGCAAAGCAAGAACTTATATCAAACGTCACTTCAATAATGCCAGATGATTCTACCTCTAAAGAGAGGGAGGTTCGTGCAATGCATGCCTGGTCAGTGGTGCATGGAATAACAATGTTGGTATTAGAGGGTAGGTTGTTAAATGATGAAGAAATGATCAAGGCTGTCATACGTACTCCCTCTTAGGATTGATAGAATAAGTTGAATTCTTCAGGTTTTAGATAGGGAAAAGTAAAGAATGACATTTGATAGATTTTTATTGGCATTTGCGGCTACAGGTCTTATTCCAATTGCCTTGGGTTATGGATTTAACCCTAGTATGAGCGCGCCTTTTTTGTATGGCTTTGACATTAATGGAATAAACCAACCTCATATTTTCAGAGCGGTTATGGGGTTGTATTTGGGGCAAATATTTTTCTGGTATTTGGGATCCATAAAACAGGAGTTTCGTCGACCAGCATTGTACATGTTGGCTACATTTATGCTTGGACTAGCATTTGGTCGCCTCATCAGTCTGTTAATTGAGGGCCTTCCAAACGGTTTGTTACTTGTCTATTTGTTCCTTGAATTAATAATTGGAACACTGGCTTTGCTTGTAATTAAATGTAATTTTGACTTTGAGCGAAAACATTGAACGGAACGACATATGTTTGTACTGTGTACCGTGCGTATATTGGTTAAAGGGAGTAGATAGCTATTTGCAGGTACATTGAGTGCAAAACAATAAGAAAGGAAAATTTTGATTATTCTCACTTAGTGAGTGGCGGAGAGGGAGGGATTCGAACCCCCGGAACGCGCAAACGCTCAACGGTTTTCAAGACCGCCGCTTTAAACCACTCAGCCACCTCTCCTTAAGAAAATCATATGTGTTTTGAAAAGACGTGCTTACGGGTTGGTTGATTTGTTGGTTTAGGCAAATCGTCAGGTTCGTAAGGTTTGGGCCTTTGACATATGTCTTTAAGAACTAGACCCCGTATCTAGCGTTGTTAGGGCGTTGATGCAAGTCTAAAATTTAGATTTTTCCTCAAATTTAAAATTTTGAGATTTTTTCTTATATTTTAAAAGGGGGAGACCTCTCATTCTTGTTTTTTGGGGGATGAATGAGAGGTCTTTGGTGGTGTTTTCGTGTGTGGGTGTTTCTTTTATTGGGGGGAGAAACAGTCCTTAATGTTGTTTTATAGGGATTAATTAAGTGCTTGTTCTTTTTCGCCCTCGATACACAAAAAAGGCAGATAATCCTTCTTTTTATGTAAAATCACGGTAAAGCCGGTTGTCTCCAACGCGTCTATGAGGTCTTCGGTTTCATAAAAATGAAAGCCGTATTTGGTGGCTTTGATTTTTTTCAATGTTTCTTTTTCTCTAATTGAGAGAACAAAGGTGCCGCCTGGTTTTAATACCCGCCTGACTTCAGCAAATGCGTCTGGCACATCTTCCCAGAAATAGACGGTATTAATGGAGATGATGTGATTAAAATAGTTATCAGGGTAGGGGATGCGGTGAACGGAGCCTTGTTTTACCTCTAGCTTGTTCTCAGCTATTGCTGATTTGAAATTGTATTTTGAACAGCTCAAGGCTTTTTCTGAAATTTCAAGCCCATGCATTTTAATGTCCGGGTGTTCATTTTCCAAAATTTCAAATGACAGGCCGCCACCAAAGCCGATGTCTAGAAATCTATCATCTGGTTTTAGGTCTAACAGCTTGATGGTTTCATTGATGATGGTGGTGTTTTTTTTGTTGAGTGCTCTTAGAATAACATTCCCTAAAACACCGTGGGGGTTGCCGAGTTGTTTGGCCAGTGTTTTTTTGAGTAGGTCTGCCACTATTTATTCCTCTTGGATGTAAGCGTTGATGTCTTCATCACCTGATGAAGAGTTTGCTTATTTGATGAGGATAGATTTGGTCTGATTCTGTGGTCAGACTGTGGCGCAGATATGCTGAAAGCAAGATTGTTCGTTAAGAACTGTTAAGGTTTATCAGTCAATTACCTGCCTTTACTAAACTTTTATCAGCCTCTTATCCACCGGTAACACTCATATGACGTGAGACTGCTGGGGCTTTGCTATCTCTATCGATTATGAAGTCGTGGCCTTTTGGTTTGCGGTCGATGGCTTCATAGATGGTTGCTTTTAATTGCTCATTGCTTTCATGGGCGCGCAGGGCTGTCCTCAGGTCAGCTTTATCATCCTGCCCGAGGCACATGTACATGTCACCGGTGCAGGTGACGCGCACTCTGTTGCAGCTTTCGCAGAAATTGTGAGTAAGTGGTGTGATGAAGCCAAGCTGGCCACCTGTTTCTTTTACATCAACATAGCGCGCTGGGC
Source organism: uncultured Methyloligella sp. (assembly GCA_964022745.1). Classification (GTDB taxonomy): domain Bacteria; phylum Pseudomonadota; class Alphaproteobacteria; order Rhizobiales; family HXMU1428-3; genus HXMU1428-3. The sequence goes on from CAXIDO010000215.1 coordinate 3,393, forward strand.
CGCCTGTTTTGTAATTATTGGGTGTGAGAGTGTAGTCTTCTTCAAGTTTTGATCTTACTTGGCTGAGGGGGAGGTATTGATCTGTTCTGTCTCCATCAATATCTCCTAATGGCATGGTTTCAATGAGAGTGAAGTCCATGCCCTGGTCATGAGCCCAATGCATCATGTCCGGGATTTCAAATTCGTTGACACCTTTCAGGGCAACTGCATTGAGCTTAACTTTGAGACCTGCTTTTAGTGCAGCGCTGATACCTTCTTGAACTTGTTCCAGGCGTCCCCAACGAGTAATTTTGTGAAATTTGTCAGCGTCTAGTGTGTCGATAGATACGTTGATACGTCTGACACCAGTTGCATAGAGGTCTGGTGCGAGCTTTGCTAGCTGGCTGCCATTGGTTGTAACCGTCATTTCTTCGAGCTTGCCTGTATCTAAATGACGAGAGAGACCTTTGAATAGCTCTATAATGTTTTTACGGACAAGTGGTTCACCGCCAGTGATGCGTAGCTTTTTGACACCAAGCTCAACAAAGGTGGAGCAAAGGCGATCTAATTCTTCTAAGGAGAGCAGTTCCTTCTTGGGGAGAAAATTCATATTTTCTGCCATGCAATAGACACAGCGGAAATCGCATCGATCAGTGACGGAGATGCGGACATAATTGACCATGCGACCAAAGGGATCGATTAATTCAGCGTTCTGAGATTTTGGCTCCAGAATGATGTTTTCTTTTATCGTGCCCGCTGGTTTTTCAGAGCTTGTCATTTGTTCCACCCACTTAACTTATTGCCCTGATCGTATCGCTTGCAGCGTATATTTTTTGGCAAATGTTTATTATTTGAAACGGCTTTATACTTTAGTCTATTTTTTTATTTTCTTTTAGCGCTTCTAGACATCAGGTTAGTGAAAAGGGATGTTTTTGGCAATGTTTTTGTTACAAATTGCATGAATTACACAAAGAATGCATAAATAAAATTTAATTTAAGCTCTTTCGAATTTCTTTATGTCCTGTTTACTGAATGCTAACTCGCTTTTGCTATTGTCTTTTTATTGGAAGCAAATCTGTAGTGCGTATGCTCCAAAAGGATTAAGTGTTGGTTGCTCAGTGTATGTGAGTGATCAACACTCCTCCTTACTGTGGTCATATTCACTCATAGAATTGTTTCGTGCGTTTCGCCTTTATGTGTCACCTGATTTTGGGACTGCGGGGCGGTAAGATAAGACGCTAGAGCAGTCAAAAAAATCCATAAAAGATGATGCTCTGGAAGTTAATGAGTGAGGCTAGAGTAAATTGTATCGCGTTCCTTCCCATATTGTTATTTCACTTTGCTTTTGTGTGTTCTTCGGCCTTTCAGCTGGCATGGTGAGCGGTTGTTCGAGTTCGCTGAATGTTATTGGTAAGAAAAAGCCGAAATATAGCCCAAGGATTGTAAAGCTTGGTCAACGTGTGCCCAAAGGTGGTGGGCGCTATAAAGTTGGTAACCCCTATCAGGTCGCTCGTGTTTGGTATACGCCAA
>CAXIDO010000216.1:0-4896 GCA_964022745.1 uncultured Methyloligella sp.
ACCTGCAACCGCGCTTTTTAGCTGCGCTTTAAGTTGCTCACTAGCAACCGCGCATTAGCCAGCAAGTAAGGCGTGGTGGGGGACGGGGTAGGTTTTGTAACTGTCTACCACTTGGATGAGAAGGTCGTCATAGCCAAAAAGCGGTAAAAACTCATCGCCAAGGATGTTTTTTGCGCCTAATTTCCCGCCGAAGGCTGGCATTAATAACCGCTTTCCATTGGAGACAAAGCAAGGTTTTGTGCCTTCACCCTCGAGTTCTTCATTTGTAATAGGGTTGAACTTTATGGGCTCAGTTCGTGCCATCGGATACATGCCTGCTGAGATTTCATTTGTTGTATCTGATCGTTTTGGGTTTGCGCAAAAGTGAATATCAGCATGTGAGTAATGAGCAGCTCTAATGCCGCCGACAAGATTTGGCAATTGGCGAGCCATGGGGCCTGCGACCCAAATCCAATCTACCTTTTTCTGAATTGCATAAAGGCGTGTTAAATCTTCTGTATCCAGGTGATAGGTGTCGTCTAACCTGCGAAATACACGGCCAAGAGCTATCACCTGCTTGATGCTATGAGTGCTTATCAAGCCTTCAATTGATTTTATGATGCTGGTTGCGAAAGACTTATTCGCGCCTGCCATTAGTGCATTAAGGACGTATCCGCTTCTGAGGTATGTGTCTGCGACCACCAAAGTTTCTTCGGCAGGCCAGATGAGGGCGCCGGTTGGGTGGGCGTAAAAATCTTTTCCGCAAAGATGGATGTGTTCTTCAGTATGAATGACTTGCTGGAGTAATTGTGTCTCCATAGGTTTTGCTCTTAAAATCCGACTGGTTCTATTGTTTTTGGCTGATTTCAGCACGTTTAAATTCACTTAAATAAAAAAATATGGCTATTTAAACCTGTGGCCAAATTGACTTTTTTCTATGGTCAAATGATTCGGTTTATGAAAAGGTTAACAGAAATTAATCCTTTTGTTTATTCTGTGTTTTTGCACATTTGAAATGGATAATCGGATGTATAAGTGGCTTTGTGTTATTTGTTGTTGGATAAAGAGGCCGTTTTTAGTATTTTTCTAGGGTCTAGACCCTAATTATTGCTTTGGTTGAGAGCTGGAAAGTTGGATTTATGGAAAAGTTTTTTGGTGGGCCCGTTTTATATGTGATTTTGCGTCTTGCGCTAATTTCATTGGTTTTGGGGGTTGTTTTAGCCGCTTTCAACTTGGATGCTTTTGCTTTGGTGCATAAGCTTCGCGAGCTTATTCGTTATGCTTATGATTTGGGCTTTGACGCGTTTATTTGGATTGGCGATTATTTTTTATTAGGTGCAGTTATTGTTTTTCCTATTTGGTTGGTTTTGCGCTTGTTTGCAACTATGAAACCAAATGGCGGAGAAAAAGCGAAACGGGATTAAGTGTCAGTTCGTCCGAGGTCAAAGGTTGGGTAGGCCATGACGCTTTTTGTGTAGTCTGGCCTTTATTAACTTGGCCTGTATCAACCTAATCTGTATCAACTTGGGTGTATCAGTCAGTTTGTTTTTAAAGAGAGTAAACCCTTATAAAAGGCTGGCTTACCCTCTAAAGCTTCTGTCAATTTATAGAATTTCTTCTATTACATCAGCGGGGCGAGCCAGTTTGGCTTGGTCGCCATTAATGACAATTGGGCGTTCAATCAGAATTGGATGGGCGCACAGCACAGTGATCAATGCTTCATCTGAAAGCGACGGGTCATTTAGCTCAAGTTCTTTATAAAGCTTTTCGTTGGTGCGCATGATATCGCGCGGGCTTAAGTCCAACTTTAAAAGGGTCAGCCCGAGTTCATCGGCTGTTGGCGGGGTTTCTAAATAGAGGATGATTTCTGGGGAGATACCTTTTTTCTCTAAATAAGAAAGGGCTTGCTTTGATTTTGAGCAGCGCGGATTGTGGTAGATCTGTACGGTCATTTCGTTTCTCTTTTGGGGGCTTGAGTTTTTGTTCTTTGGCCGAATTCAATATAATTTCTTCAATGATGGGGCTTGATCGCATGTATTTTCAATAGATGCAATGGGGCAATTATCATCTATAGGTGAGTGGAGGGGGTAGATTTTAATAAAAAACATAAAAAAGCCCCCACAAATATTGTGAGGGCTTAAGATTTATTGTGGTTTTGGTTTGCTCACCATCTGCTTGCCATTTTACTCACCGGCGGCTTTACGGACGGCTTGAACTGTTCCTGGGCCATAGTTTCCGTCAGCTGCGCCATTGTAGTAGCCATAATTCTTTAGAATTTTTTGCAATTCTTTTCTAAAGCCAATTGGCCATACAGTGTGATTGCCGATCATTTGATCTTTGGAAAATTTATTTCCTTTTCTTATGGCTTTAAAGACGGCTTCGGCACCTTTTTTGTAATTTTGTTTTGTGCCGCGCCCGGCTGCATACATCCAGCCAGTGTTATGGAGGCCTTGAAGGTCGCCTGCGTCAGCTGCTTGTTTGTAATATTTAAACGCTTCGTAATAATTAGTTGCAACGCCTTTGCCTGTTTCATACATCCAGCCTAGGTTGGTCATTGAAAGGGACTCGCCAAGGGCGATGGCTTTTTTATAATAATGGATAGCTTTTTTGTAGTTCTGTTCAACGGCTGTGCCGTTTGTATACATCCAGCCAAGGTTGTTCATTGCCATGCTTTCACCTTTATCAGCGGCTTTTTGATACCACTCTAGGGCAACGTGATAATTACGTGATGTGCCAAATCCATTTTCATTCATCCAGCCAACATCAGTCATTGATTTGGCGTGTCCTTGATTGGCGGCTTGCATATAAAGCGACAAAGCTTTTTTCATATCTTTATTAAAGCCGCCAGTGCCGTTTTGGTAATTTTTGGCGCGGAGATATAGGTCTTCGGCTGGTTCGTGAGATTTTTTAGGAGTTGATAGATCCACTTTTGGTGTTGTTAATGTCGCAACGGCACTGCCCTTGAGTTCTTTTAAGCGGGCTGTCGCTAAGCGAAAGAAAATACCTTCATGACATTCTGACAAGAATGCTTTCACCTGAGCTTTGGTGGCTGTGGTTGCGATTTGTGGCCAGATACTACAAGCGGAAGTTATTTGAGGGTTATTGTTGTTGATTACAACTTTGTTTTCTATCTTAATTGATTGTTTGAAATAAAATTCTTTACCGCTAATAGAGCCATAAACGAAGGGTTGCTGGCGTCTATTGGTTGCTTTCATCACCTGGTCTCTTACCCGGCGGAACATAAGGCTAATTTCAAGGCCTGGAGTTGGAAGTGTTTTGACGAGGGCTTCCGCAAAGGGGCTGTTACTACCTTCACCATCTTCTGCAACTGTTCCATGTTTGGAGGCATATACAATCAAGCTGTCACCAACGGGCTCTACTGCTGCAAGGCCGCGTGAGACACTACGCGTTCTGTTGCCTGATAATTTCATTTGTGCCGAAAAAGGATTGTTACGGCAAGCGTCTAACATAATAATACGAAGGCGCTTGGCACCTTCTAATGCGTTTGAGACTAAGTTTAGAGTTAAGGCTTCATGTTCTAAATCTCTGTCGCGGCGTAACTCAGCGTCATTTGGAATGAGATAGTTTTTGCCGGACATTTCAATGCCGTGTCCTGCAAAGTAAACGAGTGCCACTTCGGCCGTGTCTGCTTTATCTGCAAAGTTACGGACTTCAGTGCGCATGTCATTTATGCCTAAATTTGTGCGGAGTGTTACATCAAATCCCAGGCTACTGAGAACTGAAGCTAATTTTGTAGCGTCCTGGACTGGATTTGGGAGCTGAGTTGCGTGGGTGTAATCTGAGATACCCATGACTAGGGCTACTCTTTTTTGTGATGCATTGGCTTGCATAGTGGTTGATGAAAGCATCAGTCCGATTAGAAAAAGTGGTAGCAAGAAGGTCTTTGAAAGATTGTAGATTTGCGTTTGGAGTAGGTCATATTTTGAGACTGGTTTATGCATAATGGGCTCCGTCGTTCCACTATTTACTTCGGTGTTTTGGCTTCGCGTTCTGGTGTATGAGTTGATGTGCTTTCATGTCATTTTCTTTCATTTTAATAGCTAACTAGGATTCAAGAAAATGAATGATGATTAGTTTACTCGAAAAACTCACTTAAGAAAAGGTGAGCTGAATAATTTAATGTTTGCTGTTATCAACTTGTAGTTTTTTTGCTGATTTTTGTTTTTTGTTATTTAAATTCAAGAGATTATTTACTCTGGCTTGCTATTGGCCCATTGATCTGCAGTACGACCGCGAATGCTGGCAAGTGAGTGGAGGTTTTCTTGATCAAGCCTTTGGCTTAAACCTTTTAGGATATTGCCGATTATAGTTGGGCCTTGATAGATCATGCCGCTATAAAGTTGGATGAGGTTTGCTCCAGCTTCAAGTTTTTGCCAAGCTGTTTCAGCATTTTCAATACCGCCAACACCGATAATAGGTAAAGCGCCTTCAGAAATGAGATGAGCTCTGGATAGCATGCGTGTTGATTTTCTGAATAGGGGGCGGCCAGATAAGCGGCCAGCCTCGTTCTGTGAGTTTTGTTCTTTTAGGCCTGTTCTCGAGAGGGTTGTGTTTGAAATGATAACTGCATCAATTTTATGATCGAGCAATTTATAGATGATCGGTTCCAAGTCACCATCTTTGATGTCCGGGGCGATTTTTACAAAAATGGGTCGAATTTTGCCGCCATGGTCGATGATGTTTGTTCGAGCTTGCATGAGACCGCCTAAAAGTTCGTCTAGAGCTTGGGGGCTTTGCAAGTCGCGCAGGCCTGGTGTGTTTGGCGATGAAATATTGATTGTAAAATAATCTGCAACACCTTGAAAGGTGTGAAAGCCTTTTAAATAATCTTCAATACGATTATTACTCTCTTTGTTGGCGCCGATGTTTACGCCAATAACTCCGTTCATTTTCCTG
>CAXIDO010000217.1:0-4874 GCA_964022745.1 uncultured Methyloligella sp.
AGAGCGCCTGCAGCAAACTAGTGCGGATGCGTAGTGGGCATCTGAAGTACAACTCAAATAGCCGTGAGAGAAAATGAGACAAAAACTTCAGTTAATCTTTTGTTAACCCTGAGAGCGGCATCATTAGAGGCGTAGAGAAAATGATTCTTCTCAAACCTTCATTTTCTCCGCAAACTGATCATCAAAGAAAGTTTTTCTTTCATCTTGATTTTTACCAATTGAACAAGAGAAGAAGTTTCAATTGCAAAAATCAACCTTGAAAGACAAAGTTTCTAAAAGATGTCAGCCCTAATCCTGCAATAGGATTAGGAACTCCTGTCTTGCAAAAAGACAGGTTCACAGCGCTAAAAGAAACTTCATTCCAGCCCGAATGAAACAAGTTTTCTTTTACATGTGAAAAAACTGAAGCGTACCTGTCGTGTTTTTATAAAATGAATGACCCCAGAATTTTTCATTTTATAAACTGACCTCTACTTAAGAACTGACCCAAAATAGCGGCTCGGATCGACTTAAATGTCCTCCGAGCCGCAATTCTTGTGCTCTCAAAGCCAGTCCGGTTTTATCATCAATCTCAACACAAAACCCAGCCAAAGTAACCTCACCAAGCTTTGGAGTGAACCGCCCCTTTGGAACCCGTGTAACAAAACGTTCAATCGGCTCTTCGGCCTCCATTCCAATCACACTGTCATAACAACCACACATACCGGCATCCGTCAGATAAGCTGTACCACCGTTCAAAACCCGCCCATCTGATGTCGGCGCATGCGTGTGCGTTCCAACAACCATAGAGGCTCGTCCATCAACAAAATGCCCCATAGCTTGCTTTTCAGATGTTGCTTCTGCGTGAAAATCAATAAGGATAGCGTCAACCATGTCTCCAAGGGGAGACATTTCAATTTCTCTCTCAATGGCTGCAAACGGGCAGTCCATCTCAGGCATAAACACCCGCCCAACAGCATGTACCACCAAAACATCTTGCCCCTTGTGCGAACGATAAATACTTGCCCCACGACCTGCAACACCTTTAGGAAAATTAATGGGCCTCAGCAATTGTGGATGGCGCTCAATAAAAACAAGGGCATCACGTTGATCCCAAATATGATCCCCACCTGTGACCACATCAGCACCAGCATCCACGAGTGACATCAAAATATCTTCTGTAACACCAAAACCACCAGCAGCATTATCTGCATTCACAATAACAAAATCGAGATCATAAGTCTCACGCAGTTGGGGTAATTGCTCTACAACGGCTCGCCGTCCATCTCGTCCAACAACATCACCCAAAAATAAAACGCGCATAAAATACCTGCTGTCTAAAGTGCTCTCAAAACAATTAAGAATTGAAGATAAAGCAAACTATATTTCATTAAAATAAAATTCAAAATCAATGCTACTTGCCTTTTAGATCAAGCAGTTTGATGAAGAAAAATTTAAGACTGCTTTAAATACCGAACTTTGCGATCCTCAGCCCAGACTTTGCAGCAATTCGGACTGATCAGCCCATCTAAATATTGATCATGTATATCTTTAGGGAGGTCTTCAACAATCTGGGCCTCAAATGCCAAACCAATGGTCAACAAGTCTTTCCCCGAATACTTTTCTATAGTCCGATCATAAAACCCGCCTCCCTGACCAAGCCTGACGCCTTTTTGATCAACGCCGACAAGGGGAAGCAACATCACATCCGGATCTAACGTAGGAGCTGTTGAGAGTGGCTGTAAAGTGCCAAGTGCCCCACTAATCAACAAATCACCTGGTCTCCATTGCCTAAATACTAACGGGGCCTCTTTTTCAACCACTTCTGGCATACAAAGAACAGCCCCCCTATTGTGAAATTCTGTCATCAAAGGACGAGGGTCAATTTCACTTCCAATGGGGATGTATCCGGCAATAATAGTTTCCGATAAGTCCAGATGAGGAACCGGGCGCTCAATAATAGGCTCAGCCATATCCACTAATTTCAGCGCCGCACCCTCTTCAGAATCCTGGTCATTTTGAAAGGCTTGTGAGCGTTTTCTATACAGCTTTTGCCGCAGATCTTTCTTAATATTCATTTTTATCTCATCAAACCTCAAACTTAGAGCATTCCGCACAAAAGTGAATTTGGTTCTGGGAATAGCGCAGTTGCTGGTGGGCAACAGAAGCGCAACTAAAGCGCAGTTGCTAGAGAGCAACTGAAGCCCATCAAAAAAGATGAACCAAGAAACAAGGCTCAAATCAAGAAAAAACAGCTTATTACATGAAAATTCAATCTCAAGAGATACTAAAGACTACAGGAAGATTGATGAAATGAAAAAAGTGAATAAAGAATATCACAAGAAATAAAGACCCGGTTGCTTATTACCGATGCCTTATGGGCATCTTAAAGCTCAGAAAAGGCAACTGAAGCGCAAATAATAAGAGCTGAGCCACATATGCCGTCGGATATAGCAATTCCCTGGATCCCTACATTGTAGGTGGGCGCCGATTAATTAAGGCCACGGCCAAAACCAGGGTCAGCTCCCTAGAGAAACTTATAGGCCCCGGAAGAACATCACCTAACGTACAAAGCAGCTCAGCTTTGAATTATAACATATGAACTTCAGTGAAAATGACAAGAACTAAACATTGCAGGTAGAAAAAATGTTCTTATAAGGAAAAACAAATGCAAAATAAAAGTTTTATAAACAAACAAAATCAACTTTGACCACTAGACCAAAACGCAATTACACTTAACTCTCAACATTACTTAACTCTTTTAAGATCAGAGCTTCAATCTTATCCAATCTATCCAAAAATAATTTTTGTTGACCTTCAAGTTCAGAAATACGAACCAAAGACGCCTTAAGCTCCTTTTTCAGGTCATCACGTTCATTCGTGATTTTTTCTAATTCAACAGTCAATAAACTAATATCCGACTCAAGCTGGCCACGGGTCCCGCTTTCAGCGTCGGTCTCCAAAATACGAGTGGTGGGCGGATCAGATACATCACGATCACTCATAAATTTCTCCCACGAAACAAAAAATAATGTGCATCCCCTTAAAGACCAAAATCAATCTCAGAGAATAAAAGCTGTCTTAAATGAATTCTAAAAAATGCAGATTTCTAGCATGGTTTATCAAAAAAAATAAGATAGCCTTTAATACACCCAAAAATTTAAATCAAAATTATAGCAAAAATAGTAATCCTTGTGCGTACTATTATAATTTTTTCTTTGAATATCAACATATAACACTCAAAAACCTTTTTACTGACTTTTCCATATTTAGCCAGCTCAATCAGAGGCACTAGTAAATAAAGTTTAATCATCTGTGCCAAAAAAATTTTAACCCAGTAAACAAAATAATGAAGCAATAACAAAAAAGACAATTGCATTCAGAGCAAAGTTAGGCGAAAACACCCCCAGAACTAAAGTTCATGAATATGAAATATGGAGAAATTGAGTTCGTCAGCACTTTACCTCTTGATAATACGGTAAAATGACTGTGTCTTTCAACGCGACGAAATGAACTATTGGCATATCGTCACGAAAAGGGCACATAGACAACCAGTTGAATAAGAACGGGCACATCACAACAAGTCAATCATCCACATTAGACCGATAATATGGAATTGAAGCCCTAAAAAAGAAAATTTAGGAGAGGACTATGGCACTTAAGGTTGCAATTAATGGATTTGGACGTATCGGAAGAAACGTCTTGCGCGCAGCCGCTGAAGCCAACAGACAAGACATCGAGTTTGTTGCAATTAATGACCTAACCCCAATTGAAACAACTGCACACCTACTTCGTTATGACAGTGTTCATGGCCGTTATCCAGGTGAAGTTAAAATTACAGGCGACACAATTGACATTGGTCAGGGCCCAATCAAAGTTCTAGCTGAACGTGACCCAGCTAAATTACCTTGGGGTGAGCTTGGCATTGACGTTGTTATGGAATGTACTGGTATTTTTAGTGCAAAAGAAAAAGCCATCACTCACATCACAGATGCTGGTGCTAAAAAAGTGCTTGTCTCAGCTCCATCAGCAGGCGCAGACATCACAGTCGTTTATGGTGTAAACCATGATCAAATCACAGCAGACCATCAAGTTGTTTCAAACGCGTCATGTACAACAAACTGCTTAGCTCCAATGGCAAAAGTTCTAAATGAACTTTGCGGCATTGAAACAGGCTTCATGACCACAATCCACGCTTACACAGCTGATCAGCGCATTCACGATCTACCTCATAGTGATATGTACCGCGCAAGAGCAGCCGCCATTTCAATGATCCCAACATCAACTGGTGCTGCTAAAGCTGTTGGTCTTGTTCTTCCAGAACTAAACGGCAAATTGGACGGCGTTGCAGTTCGTGTACCAACGCCAAACGTTTCAATGGTCGACCTAAAATTCTTACCTGGCCGCGAAACATCAGTTGAAGAAATTAATGCAGCGATCACAAAAGCTGCTGAAGGTGAAATGAAAGGCGTTCTAAACGCCGTAACTGAGCCTCTAGTTTCAATCGACTTTAATCACAATCCGGCTTCATCTTCTTTTGACCTGTCACAAACAAAACTAATTGATGGCAAGTTGGCTCGTGTTATGTCTTGGTACGATAACGAATGGGGCTTCTCTAACCGTATGTTAGACACAGTCGCAACAATGGGTAAATTCATCTAAACCTGTTGCACATCAACAAAATTAAGCTTAAAGCCTCTTATAGTTTCTCTATAAGAGGCTTTTTGTTATTCAAAACTAAGACACCACAAGCACAAAGATAAGCCGAGAGAAAAAATAAACAATCTTCCTACACGAAGAAGGAGCTCAGCCCACTTCAGGCTGAGAGACATGGCGAAGCCCGGCGCAAGCGCCGCCCCTCGGAGGCCCAAGCGCCATAAGCGCTTGGAATAGCC
>CAXIDO010000218.1:0-4851 GCA_964022745.1 uncultured Methyloligella sp.
TTTCTGTCTTGCTGTTGGGGGTGCTGCTATTGCTCCTTTATATGAAGTTGCAATGACGGAGGGCAAGATCGTTCCAGTTGGATCGGTTGTGCGTGTCGAGCATTTTGAAGGCGGAATTGTTAAAACAATCAAACACCGAGCTGGTGACCATGTTAAAAAGGGAGATGTTATTCTCTCACTTACGCCGGCGGCGGCTGTAAGTGATCAGGACCAATTGGCTGCACGCTATGTGAACTTTAATATTGTTAAAATCCGTTTGCAGGCGTTACTAAATGATGAAACGCCTAATTTTGGCAAATTTTTAAAGAGCCATCCTAAATTAACATCTGACCATCTATCTCATTATAAAGATGAAAAGAAAACTTTAGAACACACGATTGGTAGCTTGACAGCTCGCGTTAATCAAAAGGCGGCTGAGGTTCGGGCAACTGAACTTGAGGTTAAGAGTTTAAATAGTCAGTTGGCTATACATAAAGAGCAATATCAACTGCGTAATTCTTTGGTAAAAGATGGTTTTACAACCCGAAATTCTTTTCTTGAAGCAAAAGCGAAAGTAGCGAATACGGAAGCTCGGGTTGCTCAGTTAGAAGGTCAATTGCTTTCAGCGGTGAATGGCTTATCTGAAGTTGAATTGCAGCTCTCTGAAGCTATTTCTAAAACTCGTCAGAAATGGTCAAGTGAATTGGCGCAAACATCAGCGAGCCTTTCTGAAATTGATGCTGCCATAGGCAAAGCTGAAGACCGTGTGAACCGTCTTGATGTTCGTGCGCCGATCTCTGGTGTTATTCAAAGCCTTAGCCCTAAGTCAGTTGGTGAGGTGATTAATCCGGGTGATTTGGTTGCCGAGATGGTGCCTGAAGGGAATAAATTATTAGCTGAAGTTAAATTGAAGCCTGAAGATGTCACGAATGTTCGAAAAGGACAACAGGCTCGGATTACGGTTACTGCATTTGATACGAAAGAATTTGGCACCATTGACGGTCAAGTTATAAGTGTTTCTCCTTCGACATTTAAGAATGAGAAGGAAGAAGAATATTATGAAGTTCGCTTGAAGCTTGAGAAGTTAATTTTCCGCCGGAAAGGTGTTGATCATCCTGTTCTCCCAGGAATGATTGTTCAGGCTGAATTGATTAAAGGTGAGAGATCAGTGCTTAGATACTTACTTAAACCGATTTTTACAGCTTTTGATAACAGTTTTGGTGAACGTTAGAATTTTTCTTAATGAAAAATTGTTTCAAAATGAGATTTTACTTAATCCAAATTTAATAATGACACTCGTAAAGTAAAGACGAAGTTTTGCCTCGTTTTATGAGGGATTTTATTATTTGGAGTTAGGGATGTTCCTCGTTTTGCGGCGATCAATTGTTTTATTTACGAGCATGATTACGCTTGGACTTTTTGGCGTTCTGTTTTTAGTTTTTGGACCTTCTAGCTCAGGCTTTGCTGATCAGTTTAATGATTTGCTTGGAGAAGCTGTTGAGCAGGGTACTCAAGTTGATGCTGCACGTTCGCGTCGAGATGCAGCCGAAAGTTCTGTTCGCAAGGCTTGGTCTAAATTTCTTCCCTCTGTAAAAGCATATGGTGATTTTGGTCATACTCGTGATAACGCCTTTGGCCGGTTAAACGGCAGCCGAAATAGTTACGATAGCAGTGAGTATGGTGTTTCTGCTTCTTTACCGATTTATCGAGGTGGAACAAATTATTACGGCCTTAAAGAGGCCAAGTCGAATGCTAAGGCTGAAGGACATAGTTTTGTTGAATCAAAACAGGTTTTGTTGCTTGATACTGTTCGTGCGATTTTAGGAATTATTCGTGATCGAGAAATTGTTCACTTACAACGTAAGAATCAGGAAATTGTTGGAACAATTTTACGGACCACTCAGTCACGTTATGATGGTGGTGAAGCAACCAGAACAGATATTGCCATTGCTGAAGATCAATATTTTGCAGCGCAGTCAGTTTATACCCAAGCTATTGATAATTTGAATACAAATGAAATCGACTTTAAACGGATTATTGGCCGGAAAGCCGGTCGTTTGTCATTACCAAAAGGGTTGCCGTCTCGCTTACCTAAAAGCTTAAATGAAGCTATCATGTTAGCCGAACAGCAAAACCCACAATTGCTTGCTGCTATCTTTCGAAGTGAAGCTGCAGACCATTCTTTAAAAGCTTCTTATGGAGGCTTTTTACCAAGTGTGGATTTGAACCTTGATTATAAAGAAGAGCGTTATCATGGTGAGCAAATAAGTGATGATAGTGATTTGACTGTTAAGTTGAATTTTACGGTTCCACTTTTCAAACCTGAAGCGCTGGCTTCAAGCCAGGTTAGCCGCCATGTTTCTCAGCAAAGAAAATATGAAGCACGTGATGCTCGTTTGACAGCCAAGGCGATGGCAACGGTTGCCTGGAAGAGCTATCATACTGCACAGAAAAGATATCGTTTAGGTTTGGTTCGTATTAAAGCGGCAAAAGAAGCATCACGGGGTATGCGCCGGGAACTTGATGCCGGGCAACGTACGGTTCTTGATGTTTTGGATACACAGGAACGTTTGGTTCAGGCAAAGGTACAAGCGGCAAATGCTAAATTTGAGAGATATATGGCCGCGCATTTATTGCTCTCAGCTATTGGTCGTTTGGATTCAACTACGAGTAATGTTGCGCAGTTGAATGAGTATGTATCTTCAAAGAAAACGAGACACGGCCGCTCTGATCAGTGGCAAACTGCATCTATAAAAGCAAATAAACCAATTAAAAAAATCGCGTACAAAGCGCCTGCTAAATCAATTGATAGTGGTGCTGCTTCCATTGAACGTCGCTATGCGCACGGGTTTAATAAGATTCCATCTCTGCCAGTTTTAAAAACACGGGTTGCACAAAACACTCGGCAACCGTTGCCAAAGTTGGAGAGTAAATCTTTTATTCAACCTAAGAAAACCTTGGAACAAAAGAAGGTTGTTCAGCCTAAAAAGATCATTCCTAAGGCTCGGCCAACTAAGACTATCAAGATTTTACCAACGGATGAACAAAAGGAATTGCTAATCCGCAAGGGCATTTACAGCAAGTTAAAAAAGAAAAAGCAATTGGCTTCTGATGAAATAATAACCGGGTCTATCAAGGAAACAGTTAAGAAGGTTCCTTTGCCTCTTGTTAAGAAAAAAGAAAAACCTCAACTGATTGCGCCTGTTAAAGTTGCTGATTTTCATCGGCGTCATCAGGCTTTTGCTATTCATAAAATTCCATTGCCGGTCAGAAAATCAATTGATCATGATGATCTGGTGACAGGAAGTTTATCTAAAAAGACTGAGCCTTTAAGGGATGAACCAAAAGAAGAATTATATCCAGCGACTTATCAAAATCGCTTTGCTGTTTGGTGGAATGATAAGGTTGATAAGGTCATAGGGTCTTCGGGTCGTCCTAAGCCTAAGTTGGTTGATGTCGAAAAATACCGAAAATATCGTAAAAATATATCTGAGAAATAATAAAAAAGCCCTCAATGAAAATTGAGGGCTTTTTTATTAATATGGAATTGATAGGAGTGTTCGAAGACTATAACTAATCGCAGCTAAAGTGAGTACGCCTCCTACCCAGAAGGCGAAAAACCAAAGAGCTCTTTTCCCCCATCTGGGAGTTTTATTAAAGACTGGTTTTTCATCTTCATCTGACATTTTTCGTGCTCCTTCAGGTTGCCTACTAGCAACCGTCGCGTTCGTGCTCCATTTTTTCTCTTACGGCTACTCTAAGCGCTTATGGCGCTTAGAGTAGCCGTGAAGCGGCGCTTGCGCTGGACGCCCCTGGCGTCATGTCCTTCCGCCGAAGTGGCGTCACTCCTTCTTCGGGTAGGTAGTTGTTTTGCACTTACGTTGCCGGCCAGCATCCGCTCTCTCTTAGTGGTGCTTCAGATGCCCACAAGCATCCGTGCTAGTGATAGCCGTCGTGTTTTGTGACTTTGCCTCTGAAGACCCAATAGACATAAGCTGTATAGCCTAAGATCACTGGGAGCAATGCCACTGTTCCGTAAAGTAAGAATGAAAGGCTTTCGGGTGGGTTTGCGGCTTGCCAAATTGTAAAGTGACGCGGCACAATATAGGGGAACATGCTAATAGCAAAGCCGATATATGAAAGAATGAAAAGCCCCAAGGTTGAGAGGAAGGGGAAATATTCGTGTCTTGCTTTGATTGATGTGAATAGTGCTGCCCAACACCCTAAAACTAAAATAGGTACGGGGGCGACAAAGGCTAGGTTTGGCCAGGAGAACCAGCGCTCGGCAATATCTGTGTCTAGAAATGGTGTCCAGAGGCTGACAAGTCCAACAAAACCAAACACGATTGCAGCGATTGGCATGGTTACTCGGTACATGTCATGCTGAAGCTCACCTTCTGTCTTCATGATGAGCCAGCAAGCTCCAAGGAGCGCGTATGCGGCAACCAGAGCAAGGCCAACTGTTGCAGAAAAGGGAGTAAACCAATCAAACCAACCACCGCTATAGTTTCGGCCCGTGACTTCAATGCCCTGGATAAATGCTCCTAGCATGATGCCTTGGCAAAAAGCGGCGACAGTAGAGCCGGCTGCAAAGGACCATTCCCACCAATGACGGTTCTCATCACTTGCTTTTGAACAATATTCAAAAGCAACGCCCCTGAATATTAGGCCTAATAACATTGCAATGATTGGTGCATAGAATGCGGGGAGTAATGTTGCATAAGCTAATGGGAAAGCGGCAAAGAGGCCGCCGCCGCCGAGGATGAGCCATGTTTCATTGCCATCCCAAACGGGGGCAATTGTGTTCATCATAACATCTCTATCTTCTCTTTCATTAAAAAGAGGGAAGAGGATGCCAACTCCTAAGTAAAA
>CAXIDO010000219.1:0-4844 GCA_964022745.1 uncultured Methyloligella sp.
TAATGTGCGAACAGACCCAGCGCCGGCAGCTCGAATGTCACGGCGTTTCTTAATACGGTATTCAGTGATTTCACGGGCTCTTGCTTCGTTTTCAACGATACCGAATTGATCACCTGCTTCAGGTGCTGTGTTAAAGCCAAGAACTTCAACAGGTACAGATGGACCCGCTTCAACAACGTTTTCACCATGATCATTAATAAGTGCACGCACTTTACCCCAGGCACGACCTGCTACGATGATTTGACCAATTTTGATTGTGCCTTTTTGAACAAGCATTGTACCCACAGGGCCACGGCCACGTTCTAGTTGCGCTTCAATCACAATGCCTTCAGCTCTACGATCCGGGTTGGCTTTTAGCTCCAGAATTTCAGCTTGCATTTGGATGGCTTCAAGCAAAGTGTTGAGGCCATCACCTGTTTTGGCAGACACTTCAACCTCAAGTGTTTCACCGCTCATGCTTTCAACAATCACTTCATGTTGTAGAAGATCTGTTCTTACACGCTGCGGATTAGCGTCAGGCTTATCCATCTTATTGATTGCAACAATTATCGGCACTTCAGCTGCTTTTGCGTGATTAATTGCTTCAATGGTTTGTTGTTTCACACCGTCATCAGCAGCCACCACCAAGATAACCAAATCAGTTACTTTAGCGCCGCGCTCACTCATACGTGTAAAGGCTTCGTGACCAGGTGTATCAATGAAAGTCACCTTCCGGTGATCTTCGGTTTCAACCTGATAGGCACCGATATGCTGTGTGATGCCACCAGCTTCACCTGAGACCACATTTGCTTTACGCAACGCATCAAGAAGTGAAGTTTTACCATGATCAACGTGGCCCATGATTGTAACCACAGGGGCTCTTGGTTCCTGGTTTTCACCATCCTCTATTTCAGTTGTGTAAAGGCCTTCTTCAACATCAGCTTCGGAAACCCTTCTTGGGGTATGACCAAATTCCTGCACAATCAACTCGGCTGTGTCGCCATCGATTAAATCGTTGATTTTATGCATTTGACCTTGCTGCATCATAAATTTGATCACATCAACGCCGCGCTCTGTCATACGGTTTGCCAGTTCCTGGATGGTTACTGTTTCAGGAATTGTTACTTCACGTACAATTTTTTCACGTGGTGTTTGTGGAGCTGCTTTGTTTTTCTCACGTTCACGCTTGCGTTTTAATGATGCAAGTGAGCGTTCCCGCTGATTTTCATTCAGAGCATTACCGATGGTCAAACGACCTTTAACACGGCCTTCACCACGACGATTGCGTTCTGTTTTGTTTTGTCTCTTCTTAGCTTCATCTGAGACAGACGCCGGCGTAATCTCGCGTGGTTTAATTACGCGCTTGGCACCAGATGCCTCAGCTTTAGCATTCGCTGCTTCTAAATCTAGCGGGTTAATAATTTTCGGTTCAGCTTTTCCAGCATTCGATTTTGCTGGATGTGCTTTCGACGGTTTTTTACCTGCTGTTTTTGGCTTGTCCGTAGCCTGATTTTCAGCTTCTTTTTTGGCTTCTTTCGCTTTTAGCGCTTCTTCTTCAGCCTTGCGTTTCTCTTCAAGTTCTTTTTTAGCCTTGATAGAATCTTGTTCGCGGCGATCAGCTTGCTCTTTTGCAATGCGTTCTTCTTCTTCGCGGCGCCCTTTGGCTTCTTCTAGAACTCTTAGACGTGCTGCTTGCTCATGATTCGAGAGACCACCTTGTGCTGTCTTGTTTTGGCCACCAGATCTTTTGCCTGATGAACGACCACCAGTATTAGCACCTTGTCTCGCAGGGCTTTTATTGGTCGCTTGAGAGGTTTTATTTGTCTCTTTTGTAGCGCCCTCAGCTTTTTTGCTTGCAGGTGTTTCGGCTGGTGTACCAGGCTTGGTTAACGTCCGTTTTTTCTTTTTTTCAACTACGACAGATTTCGACCGTCCACCACTTACATTTTGTCGAACGTGACCGGCATCAACTGTCCGCTTTAACTTTAAGGTACCGCGGCCAGATTGCTCTGTAGATTTGTTGCCAGTTTCTTTTGTTTCGCTCATAGATTCCAAATTTCCTGAATCTGCGCTCACAGATTCCGTTTCTTTTCTTTTCGACCCACTGTCATTTTAGACATTTATGTCTTTGATCAATATTTGCATCGTTGATCAGCATTTGTCTTAATGACTTTTGCTCTTAACCCATTTGAGAGATGGTTCTAAATGAAAGACTTTCTCTCGATCTTTATATAATCTTTTATTTTAAATTCTTTGCCCAAAGCTCTCTTAACTTTTGTCAAAATTAAGTTAGCTGTTTATTCTATCTCAGCCGTTCTTATAAGTGATTAACTTTTGCTTTGCTTCAACCATTGCCATTGAAGCTCCGCCAGCTTTTAATCCTGCATGTATGACATTAGCTTGGCCAAAAGCCAAACTCAATTCTTCAGTTTTGAAGCAGTAACATGGATTTTTGAGGCCACCTTGTTCTAAAATGCCACTTTGTTCCGATTTTGTTCGAAATTTATAATCCAACTTCTCTGCAGTATCTACACTTGCTTCACTTGCATGAAATAAGGCTATTATACTCTCTTTTTCGATAGCTGCCATGAGTTTTGTAAACCCATATATGGCAACACCTGATTTATTTGCCAGCTTTAGCCGCCCCATTGCGGCTTTTTCCAACAAATCCTCTACCTGTTGATCGATTTCAGAGCCAATTAAAATGTCTTTTGCAAAGCCTCGATGAAATGCTTTACGCTTCACCGCTTCTTTTACTGAACTGCGTTTGGCTGTTATCCAAACGCCGCGTCCTGGTAAATTCGCCTTTAAATCTGGCGTTACGACATTTTCTGGCGATAGTACAAATCGAAGCAATTTGTTTTTTTGCATAACCTCGTTTGATACTGCACATCGCCGTTCAGGCCCTTTAGTCTCCTTTTCTATTGTCTTCATTCTTTTTAAGTGCTCCTTCAGTTGCCCACTAGCAACCGTCGCTGTTACCACAGAGTCCAGAGCTATTAACACCATATGCCTCTTTTAGTGGGCCTTCAGGTTGCCAGTGCGGATGCTTTGTGGGCATCTGAAGCGCAGAAATGACAACCAGCCCGAAGCATCCGCGCTGTTTTTTTTAATTTACTCTTCTTTTTCACCTTTGTCGGCAAACATGGCTTCAGCGTCAGACAGGGGTGTTGAGGCTACGGGCTCTTCAACAACTTCTGCTTCTTCTTCACCTGTTTCTTCTTCTTCAGGTTCATCTTTTTTCAAATCTTCTTCACTGATCCAACCGGCTTTAACACGTGCCTTCATGATCATTTCTTCGGCCTGGAATTTACGGATATTAAATCCATCCAAGAAACCTTCATATTTTGTTACTTCACCGTCTTTACGCTCACTCCAACCAATGAGGTCGTCTGTTGCGCATTCAGCCAAGTCTTCAACGCATTTAACGTCGTTTTCACCCAGCGCAACAAGCATTTCAATTGAAAGGCCTTCAACTTCACGAATGTCATCCTGAATTTTCAACTCTTTGCAGCGCTTCTCTAGTTCAGCTTCTCTGGCTTCTAGAGCTTCACGTGCACGGGTTTGAATTTCGTCTGCTGTATCTTCGTCGAAGCCTTCAATTGAAGAAATTTCACTTGGGTCAACAAAGGCAACCTCATTAACTGAAGTGAAACCTTCAGATGCAAGTAGCTGAGCGATAAATTCGTCAACATCCAATGCTTTCATGAACTTTTCAGTACGTTCAGCGAATTCTTTTTGGCGTTGTTCAGATTCTTGCTGCTCAGTGAGGATGTCAATTTCCCACCCTGTTAATTGAGAGGCTAAACGAACATTTTGGCCACGGCGACCAATCGCCAAGCTTAGCTGATCATCTGGCACAACAACTTCGATACGCTCTAAATCTTCATCTAGAACAACTTTAACCACTTCAGCGGGTGCCAAGGCATTCACGATGAATGTAGCTGCATCATGAGACCATGGAATGATATCGATTTTTTCGCCTTGAAGCTCATTAACAACGGCTTGCACACGCGCACCGCGCATACCAACACATGCGCCAACTGGATCAATTGAGCTATCTTGACTTAGAACCGCGATTTTCGCGCGGCTACCCGGGTCACGAGCAACTGATTTAATATTGACGATATTGTCGTAAATTTCTGGAACTTCCTGGGCAAATAGTTTGGCCATAAATTCTGGACGAGTACGGCTGAGGAAAATTTGCGGCCCTCTTTGTTCGCGGCGCACATCATAAATATAGGCGCGAACCCGATCACCATAACGGAAATTTTCGCGCGGCAAACTTTCATCACGGCGCACGATCGCTTCAGCGCGGCCAAGGTCTACGACAACATTGCCGTATTCAACACGTTTAACAGTGCCGTTGGCCACTTCACCGATGCGGTCTCTATATTCTTCATATTGACGTTCGCGCTCTGCATCGCGCACCTTTTGAACAATCACTTGCTTGGCGTTTTGTGCAGCTACACGGCCAAAATCCAATGGTGGCAAGTCTTCAGCTAGTACTTGTCCAACTTCAATATCTTTTTGAGCACGTTTGGCGGCTTTAAGGGTGATTTCTGTTGCTTCGTTTACAACAGTTTCAACAACCTCAAGCAAACGAGATAATTTTATTTCCCCTGTCACAGGGTCAATTTTGGCTTGAATTTCATTTTCGCTGCCATAACGGGATTTGGCTGCCTTTTGTATGGCATCTTCCATAGCTTCAATCACGACTTCACGATTGATCGACTTCTCACGGGCTACTGCTTCTGCGATTTGCAACAGTTCTAACCGATTGGCGCTTACAGCCATTTCATTCTCCGCTTTAAACTATATGGCAGTTTGATTAATTCATAGAACTAACCATCTTGCTCTGTTTG
>CAXIDO010000220.1:0-4830 GCA_964022745.1 uncultured Methyloligella sp.
AATCGTTTATTATTTCACGGCTGCTGTTGCCTTGGGGAGCCCGAATAGACCACTTTCATTTGCCGTGCCCACGGGTAATTTTGGTGATGTGTTTGCAGGCTTTGTTGCTCATAAGATGGGATTGCCGATTAAGACTTTGGCGGTGGCAACGAATGTGAATGACATTTTGGTGCGCACATTGGAAACAGGTACTTATAAACCTGATGGTGTGACAGCAACTTATAGCCCGAGTATGGATATTCAGGTTTCATCCAATTTTGAGCGGTTGATGTTTGAAATGGCGGGGCGCGATGCGAACCGGATTGCCAGCCTTATGAATGACCTATCAGTAAAGGGTGAATTTCAACTCTCTGAAAATGAGCTTGCGCCTATGAGAGATTTATTTGTTGGGTTGCGGATTAATGAAGATGAAACTGTCTCTCGTATCAAGGCTGAATATGAAGATAATCATTATATTATTGATCCGCATAGTGCGATTGCGCTTGAAGCGGGGACGCGTTGTTTGAAGGGTAATGAGGATACACCGATGATTGCTTTGGCAACAGCTCACCCGGCGAAGTTTCCCGATGTTGTTGCAACAGCAACTGGTGCTGATGTGCCGCAACCGGCTCGGTTGGTTGCTCAGCTAAAGAGCGAAGAACGTGTTACACGTTTGCCAAATGATTTGGCTGAAGTTTCTCAATTTATTGGTGATAAAACCAGAGCAGGCAAGGTTGCTTAATGGAAGGCTCCTTAATGGAAGCTCGAGTTTCTACATTAGCTAATGGCCTTCGGGTTGTTAGTTATGAGATGCCGCATCTTGAGACTGTATCTCTTGGGGCTTGGATAGGTGTTGGCAGCCGAAATGAGCGCCCCGAACAACATGGAATTGCACATTTTTTAGAGCATATGGCCTTTAAAGGGACAACCACTCTGAGTGCAATTGAAATTGTTGAGAAAATAGAAAATGTTGGCGGTGATTTAAACGCTTCTACGGGGCTTGATCAAACCTCTTATTATGCAGTTGTTATGCGCTCTGATGTTGAGGTTGCTGTTTCGCTTCTTGGGGATATTTTGCAAAATCCACGTTTTGAGGAAGATGAATTGCTTCGTGAACGTGATGTCATACTCCAGGAAATTCTCGCAAATGAAGATCAGCCTGATGATGTTGTATTTGACCTGGCACAATCATTAGCTTTTGGAGATCAATCTGTGGGCCGTCCTGTTATGGGGACAGTTGAAACGGTCTCTAGTTTTACGGTTTCTGATCTAACTGATTTTATGAAGACGCATTACCGGGCTGAGAATATGGTTCTGTCGGCAGCTGGTGCTATTGATCATGATGAGTTTGTAAGTTTTGCCGAGACTTATTTTTCCGGTTTGCCATCTGGTGAGAAGCTTTCTTTAGAGGCTGTTGCTTATGAGGGTGGTATCGCGGCTGGTGCTCAAGATTTTGAGCAAGGGCATGTGGTTATTGGATTTGAAGGGGTTGCGTTTAAATCGTCTGATATTTTTACAATGCAGCTGTTAAATTCAGCTCTTGGTGGAGGGATGTCATCCCGGTTGTTTCAAGAGGTGCGTGAGAGGCGGGGGCTTGCTTATCATGTTTACAGTTTTCATTCATCGTATGAAGATTCTGGTTTGTTTGGGCTTTATGTGGCGTGTGATAAAAAGAAACAACTTGAAGTCACTGAAGTGATGTTAAATGAGATTGCAACTCTTTGTGAGAGTGGTTTAAACTTAACTGAACTAAACAGGGCTAAAGCCCAGTTAAAGTGCGGTCTTGCTATGAGTTTGGAGAGTTCGGCTGTTCGGGCTGAGCAATTGGCCAGACAACTTTTGTTCTTTGATCGCATTATACCAATTTCTGAACTATTAGAGGAAATAGAGGCCGTATCATTAGAGGCCTGCCAGGATTTAGTTCAGCGGATTGTAAAACAAAGTGAGCCAACGATTGCTCTTGTGGGTTGCGAACAGAATATTGACGAATTTAAAGGGTTTAAAAGTTACTTTAAGGGCGTTTCAGATAAATTTTAAATGTGCCTTTAGGTTGAGTTTTTTAATGTGCCTTCAGTTTCCCACGAAGTAACCGGCACTAAGAAACTTGTATGAAATATCAGTGTTGTTTTAAAAGAAAATTCACATTAGACAGCCTGCGCTAGGTCGTTTCTTATAGGTATTAGATATGGGTAGTTTTGAGAGGTAGGGCAATAGATGGTGTTTCTTCGTTCAGCTGCATCATTTGATATGGGGCCTATTATTACGACGGAACGGCTGATTTTGCGGTTGCCGCAACAGGCTGATTTTGCTGATTGGTCTCACTTGCGTGGGGTTAGTAAGGACGGCTTAATTCCGTTTGAGCCAAAATGGGCTGAAAATGAGTTGTCTAGAGACAGTTTTCGGCTTCGTTTGCGGTTTTATCAGCGTGAATTTCGTGATAGTACTGGGTATCCTTTCTTTATTTTTACAAAAGAAGGCAATAATCTTTTAGGTGGGATCACTCTTTCTAATGTGAGACGGGGAGTAACCCAATCTGGTTCTATAGGATATTGGATAGGACAACCATTTCAAAAAAATGGATATATGACCGAGGCTGTGAAAGCGCTTGGTGTTTATGCTTTTAAGGAATTAGGATTACATCGGATTGATGCCGCTAGTTTGCCGGAAAATTTAGCGTCTATTCGGGTTCTTGAGAAATGTGGATTTCAAAAAGAAGGGTTAGCCAGGGAATATTTATGCATTAATGGTCAGTGGCAAGATCATCTCTTGTTTGGCTGGCTAATAAATGATTTAGGTAAAACATAAATAAGTGCGTAATTGTGCCTTTTTTATTTGATTTTAGTTTGCATTTTGGGATTCATCTATTTGCCCTATTCCTATGGCATAAAATAGCTTATTTGGCGTAAGTTGGAACTTTTAGCTTAAGATTAGATTAGCGTGAGTTTTGTGGCCTTTTGGATGAAATGAGGATTGGTTTGACGCAAATTTGCGCAAAAATAATTAATAGGTTGCTGACAATGTACCTTTTTATGGCGCATTCTGCTGTTGCAGGTGTTCTATCAGTGTTGTTTTTTGTGATGCCGTTCGTTTTGAAAGTTTTCTCACGCGGATTATTCTATTGCGCACTTACTCAATCAACCAAGTTTATAGCTAAAGTTAGTTTTCTTCTCTTCTCCCTCATTTTTACATTTTCTTCTGCTCAGGCGTTAGAGCCTATTGAGTTGACGACTGAAATTGAGCGTATTGAGATTACGAAATTCAGTGAGCATTATAAGGGGGCTGGAGATACGCTGCAGGTTGAAACTGCGCGTGATGCTGATGGTATTTCTAACCGGATGGCTGTGAAAGCACAAACACCTAATACAGATCCAAAGTGGATTGTTTTTGCTCTTAAAAATAATACGGATAAACAGATTGTTCGTGTGGTGACAACGGACCGTTATAACATTGTGGGCTCACGTATTTTACGCCCAGACCTTGATGCAAAGAGATTAATTCATTTAACTCCTTCGGTTGGTTTTTTGCCCTTACGGATACCGAATGATGCTGTTGATATTTTCAGCATTACTATTGAGCCTGGATCAACGGTGACATTTGTTGCTGAGCTATCGAACTCACGTTTTCCACGTGTGTTTTTATGGCATCCGCTTGCTTTGAGTAAGAAGCTGCGGGATATGGCGCTGTTTAACGGCATCATGCTTGGCATTGTCGGTATTTTAGCGATCTTCCTTACAGCTGTTTTTGTTGCTAATCACAAAGCTATTTTTCCAGCGACTGCGTTCATTGCCTGGTGTGTTGGGGCTTATTTGTGCGTGGATTTTGGTTTCTGGCACAAATTGTTCCGGCTTGATCCGGAGATGAACTCTCTTTATCGAGCGGGATCTGAGGCTGCGATTGCCTCCAGTCTTGTTGTGTTTCTATACACCTTCTTGCGGTTAAGGTTTTGGCACGGGTGGATCAAGCTTTTATTTGGTGTTTGGATTTTAGGTCAATTTGGGCTTATTGCTCTCGCGGTCCTTGATCCCGTTTTGGTCTCCGGTCTTGCTCGCCTTTCTCTTTTGGCTATTGGTGCACTTGGGTCTCTGCTTATTGGTTATCTGGCCATTCGTGGACAAGATAGAGCTTTGGCATTGGTGCCGACATGGCTGTTATTTGTTGTTTGGTTATTTGGTGCAGGCGTTGCGACGCTTGGTCAACTTTCAGGTGATATTGTTGCGCCAGCTTTAACATCTGGCTTGGTGCTTATTTTGGTTCTGTTAGGTTTCACGGTGACGCAATTTGCGTTCCGTTCATTTGAGCCGCTGGCCGGTGCACCGCCCAGTCAGTTACAATTGCGCTCACTTGCTTTAGAAGGAGCGGGAGCGGCTGTTTGGCAATGGAATTCACGGCGTGATGAAATTTCAGTTAGCCCTGAAGTTGAAGATGTTTTGGGATTGCATGAAGGTGAGTTGACGTGCCGGGTTGAGCAATGGATGCAGTATTTGCATCCTTCTGATCGAGAACGTTTCCGTTTGTTGATGCGAACTTTGCAAGAGAAGAATGGCGGCGAGCTGCAACTTGAGTTTCGTATGCGCGGCCATGAAGGGCACTTTTTATGGTATGAGCTGAGGGCTCATTCTGTGACGATGCCGCATCAGAGATCTTTACGTTGTGTTGGTTTGATGCGCGATATTACAGATGGCAAGCGCTCGCAAGAACGGTTGCTTGGGGATGCTGTGCATGACAGTTTGACCGGTTTGCCGAACAGAGAACTGTTTCTTGACCGTCTGCAAATTGCTATTACACGCGTGAAAGATGAGGGCGGTGTTCGCCCGCCTACCATTTTGTTTGTTGATATTGATCGTTTTAAAC
>CAXIDO010000221.1:0-4809 GCA_964022745.1 uncultured Methyloligella sp.
TTGCTTCTTCATATTTGAAAGATGCTGGTTTTTCGAGTGAGGTTGCACCAACGACTGGTCATCCAATGGTTTTGGGGAAATACACTTCTAAACAAAACCCAGACGCGCCGCATATTCTTTTTTATGGTCATTATGATGTGCAACCGGTTGACCCTATTGAAGAATGGACACGGCCTCCCTTTCAAGCTGAGATTATAGAAGACCCGCAAAATGGGCCTGTTATTCATGGACGTGGTTCATCTGATGATAAGGGACAGTTGTTGACCTTTGTTGAGGCTGCACGGGCATGGTTTGAGGTGACGGGTGATATTCCAATAAATATAACTGTGCTTTTAGAAGGTGAAGAAGAGTGTGGAAGCCCATCATTAGATGGTTTTTTGGCGGAACGCGGTGCAGATGTGAAAGCTGACTTTGCTCTTATTTGCGATACGCTTCAGTGGGATAAAGATACGCCTGCCATTACCTCTATGCTGCGTGGTTTGGCCGGATTTGAAATTAGCATTGAAGGGCCAAACCGGGATTTGCATTCCGGGATGTATGGGGGGCCAGCGCTTAACCCGCTTCGTGCACTTTCACAAGCTTTGTCAGCTTTATATGATGCTGAGAACCGAGTGACGGTACCTGGTTTTTATGATGGAATATCAGAACCAGATGCGGAAATGTCTGCTCAATGGAAATCTCAGGGATTTGACGAAGCTGAATTCTTAAATGATATCGGTTTGAAAAAGACCCATGGTGAGGCCGGGTATCAATTGCTTGAGCAATTATGGTGCCGCCCAACTGTTGAAATCAATGGTTTATGGGGAGGATATATTGGACCGGGGCAGAAAACGGTTATTCCTTCTGAAGCACATGCGAAGTTAACGTGTCGATTAGTTGCTGGGCAAAATCCAGAAAAAATAATTCAATCATTACAAGATTTTTTAAAAGCCCAGTTCGATGGAGATGTGAAGGTATCATTCAGTGAAGCTGATGGCGCGCCGGCGGTTGCTTTTGACCTTAGCAAACCACAGATGTCTGTTGCTCGGGCAGCTTTAAAGGATGAATTTGAAAAACAACCGGTGATGCTTGGCTGCGGTGGGTCTATTCCGATTGTGGAAGCGTTTATGCAAAGATTAGAGATGGATTGTTTATTAGTGGGCTATGGCCTGAATGATGACTGTATTCATGCGCCAGATGAAAAGTACAATCTTTCCAGCTTTCAAAAGGGGACAAGAAGTTTTGCCCGAATGATTGATGGGTTTTCTTCACTGTAGTGTTTATTAAATATAAAACATATGATTAGGCCCCTACTTTAGAGTGATTTGTTCACTTTGCGGGGCTGTTTTTAGCTTGTTTTCGCAAATTTTCAGTAAAATTCGGTGCTTTGCTTGTAGACGTAATTGCCTAATTGTGTAGGATGCGCCAAATTCATGATCTCAGTGTCATGGCCTGAGTATATGGCCTAAGTATAAAGAAAAGGACTTCAGATATGACCGCTGTTCAAAATCTTTTAGCGGGGAAACGTGGCTTGGTTATGGGCGTTGCTAATAATCGCTCAATTGCTTGGGGCATCTCTAAAGCTGCACGGGAACAAGGTGCAGAACTTGCTTTTACATATCAGGGTGATGCGCTGAAAAAACGTGTTGAGCCGTTGGCTGAGAGCCTTGGGTCTAACCTTGTTTTGCCATGTGATGTGACAGATGAAGCATCTATTGACGCGACTTTTGATGCTTTGAAAGAAGCATGGGGCACGATTGATTTTGTTGTTCATGCTGTTGCTTTTTCAGACAAGAATGAACTTGATGGCCGATATGTTGATACCAGCCCTGAGAATTTCCAAAATTCGCTGAATATTTCCTGTTATTCTTTCACTGCTGTTGCACAGCGGGCTGAAAAAATGATGAATGAAGGTGGTTCGTTATTAACACTCACATATTACGGTGCTGAACAAGTAATGCCTCATTATAATGTAATGGGTGTTGCGAAAGCTGCTCTTGAAGCTAGTGTTCGCTATTTAGCGGCTGATTTAGGTAAAGATGGCATTCGGGTTAACGGTGTTTCTGCTGGGCCGATTAAAACATTGGCAGCTGCTGGCATTAGTGATTTCCGCTATATTTTAAAGTGGAATGAATATAATTCACCGCTTCGCCGGACTGTGACTATTGAAGATGTTGGAAATGCTAGTGTTTACCTTTTGTCTGATTTTAGCAGAGGTGTAACCGGTGAGATACATCATGTTGACAGTGGATATCATATAGTGGGCATGAAAAATGAAGATGCACCTGATATTTCAGTGAGCTAATAGGGGGGCCTTGTTAAAGGGATAACTTTTTAACAGGCTCGGCTTTTTAAAGTTTAAAAACATGTTATTAAGCCCTTTTCCGGATATATTGAGTGCTTTCAATATTATAAGATTGTTTTGTCGATGATTCTATTTATGTGAATTCTTTAGTTTCTAGAATTGTTCGTTCATCGATTATTACTGAGTTTTGTCTTTTTTGAAATTGTTTGAAAGACGGGCTTGTTAGAAAGACAAAATTTTGTGGGATTGGGCGTTATTATGTCTGTTTTGAAACTTGTTTCTATTAAAAACTTTTTAGCTTTTGTTGTGATTTCTTCGCTGAGTGTTTTTGTATCTGGCTGTGCCGGTGGCAATCAAGGGCCTCTTAATGTAGATAGCCTTGGTGCAACGGGAGGCATTTCTTCTAAAGTCCTGCGCCGTGGTCAATCAGTTGAAATTGGCAAGTTTTTGCACTGGAATGGGAATTGCTGGGCGCAAACTATTCCTGGAGTTAAGATTGTTCAGCGTCCGAAATATGGCTCTGTTTCAGTGAGCAAGCGGAATATGATGATTCCATCTACTGAATGTAAGGGTATTCCGATTAAGGGCACGAAAATGGTTTACCGTGCACGGCGCAAAGGAAATGATCAATTTTCTTATCGTGTGACATCTGGTCCACGAGCTGGTGTCCATACTGTTAATATAACAGTTAAATAAACGGCTTTATGTCATCTCTCATTGATGAAAAATCTGGTTCTATATCTCACTCCATGCCTCAGCTTTATTTGCTTCGGCATGGAGAAACGGATTGGAATGTTCAAAAGCGGTTGCAGGGCCGCACGGATACTTCGCTAAATGATGCTGGACGGGCACAAGCTTTAAGGCATGGTGCTCAACTCGAGCTTGAACTTGCTCGATTTTTCCAATCGTCTTCCTTGAAAAATATTCATTTACAAAATGAACTTAAAGCATGGTCTTTTGTTTCCAGTCCCTTGAAGCGTTGCCGAGAGACTATGGAGATAGTACTTTCTGCACTTGAATTGCCGAGCTATTCTTATGACATTGATGATCGCTTACTTGAGATTAGTTTTGGTGAGTGGGAAGGAAAGAGCTGGGTAGAATTACGAGATGAAACTCCCAAGTTAGTTGAAGCACGCTTTAAAAACCCTTGGGATGTTTCTGGGCCTCAAGGAGAGACTTATACTGAATTAAGGTCGCGTGTTTTAAGTTGGTATGAAGATCTTTCTGTAAATACAATTGCTGTTACGCATTCGGGGCCTTCTCGTATTGTTCGCAGCGCAGTGAGTAACTTGCCGGAAGACCAGGTTCTTAGTCTGGAAAGTCCCCAAAACAGGTTTATAAAAGTCTATACAAACGGGTTTGAATGGATTTGCACCTGGTTAACTAATGGGTTCAAGTTATTAAATGAAAATTGACCTTGCTTGATTTCATTTCTATAAGTTAGAGGCGTTTTCTTAATCGAGACGTGCTTTCAATTTTAATCTGGCGGCTTTGCCTTTTTTCGACTTGGATCTTTTTATGTCTCATAACAGTTTTGGTCATCTTTTTCGTATCACCACGTGGGGAGAATCTCATGGACCGGCAATCGGTTGTGTGGTTGATGGGTGTCCGTCTAATATTCCAATTACGGCTGAAGAGTTACAGGTTTTTCTGGATAAAAGGAAGCCTGGACAATCTCGTTTTACAACTCAGCGCCGCGAGCCTGATGAAGTTAAAATTCTATCGGGTGTTTTTGAGAACGAGCAAGGTCAGCTTGTGACAACTGGCACACCAATTTCTCTGATGATTGAAAATACGGACCAGCGCTCGAAAGACTATGGGGACATAAAAGATAAATACCGCCCTGGTCATGCAGATTATACTTATATCGAGAAATATGGCATTCGTGATTATCGGGGTGGTGGACGCTCTAGTGCACGTGAAACAGCGATGCGTGTGGCTGCTGGTGGTCTTGCTCGCAAGGTTGTGCCTGGTATGATTGTGCGCGGTGCTATGGTGCAAATGGGCCCGCATAAAATTAACCGTGACAATTGGGACTGGGACGAGGTGAATAACAATCCGTTCTTTGCACCTGATAAAGAAATCGTAGATGTTTGGGCGGACTATTTAGATGGTTTGCGCAAAAGCGGTTCATCGATTGGTGCGGTGGTTGAGGTTGTGGCGGATCATGTGTCTGGCCAATTACCTGTAGGACTAGGCGCGCCGATTTATGCAAAGCTTGATCAGGATATTGCAAGCGCGATGATGAGCATCAATGCCGTGAAGGGCGTTGAGATTGGCGCTGGGTTTGGCTCGGCTGAGCTAACCGGCGAAGAGAATGCCGATGAGCTTCGCATGGGGAATAGCGGTGTTGAATTTTCTTCAAATCATGCTGGCGG
This sequence comes from uncultured Methyloligella sp., assembly GCA_964022745.1. Taxonomy (GTDB): domain Bacteria; phylum Pseudomonadota; class Alphaproteobacteria; order Rhizobiales; family HXMU1428-3; genus HXMU1428-3. The sequence goes on from CAXIDO010000221.1 coordinate 4,663, forward strand.
TGTTTTAGGTGGCATTTCTAGCGGGCAACCGGTTGTTGCTCGTTTTGCTGTGAAGCCGACCTCTTCTATTTTAACGCCCAGAAAATCCATTGATCGATCAGGCCAAAATGTAGAAGTTTCAACTAAGGGGCGTCATGACCCTTGTGT
>CAXIDO010000222.1:0-4806 GCA_964022745.1 uncultured Methyloligella sp.
TGATAATGCCCCACAAGAACGAAGATATGACCCCGTATCGCACAATGGAGCCATCGTACAGTTGCGGTCCGTCTGCTTTTGCCTTTTTAAATGAGCAGTTTCAAAAAAAGTAAAAAAGCGTCAAGCCTCCAGCGATTGCAAAGATCATCATGTGAACAGCAAAAACTGTGTCATGGGCCTGAGCTGAGGAATATAAAGCTAAAATGATTGCGAGCAGAGCAGCTGCTGCTGCGGCAATGGTGCTAATAGGATCCATCAGAAGTCCTCATTGTTAATTTTTATGGTTTCAAAATATTATTTGGGAGGACAATGAAGAAAGATCATTGGGTATATGCGAACCAGGGTAAAAATGAACACAAACCACAGCTTTAAATAAAACCCTAAATTAATAAAACTGTCCCACAGCCCTGTCTTAGGCAAGCGCGCACAAAGATGTATTGATGCAGGTCAATTTCATGTTTTTTGAAGGGTGAGGTATGTTGTCGCAGGGGGTGTTTTAAGGCTTGAAACGTGAAAAAAAAGTGAGACGAAAAATCCCAACGCCAATAATAGATCACTCACTTAAGGAAATGAAAAAAGTGTGACTGATGCAGATTGTTAAATTAAAAAGGTGAGTTAATAATTTTCATGTCCGGCTAGTATATCAAGAGCAGCGCGATCTAAAATGTCGATAAACCTTTGATTTTTAATAGCAATCAGATTCTTTTGTTTGAGAGTTGAAAACTGACGGCTGACGGTCTCAATTGTTAAGCCAAGAAAATCTGAAATCTCAGCTCTGGTAAGCAAGAGCTCAAAGTTATTCTTCTCACTATCCAAACCTTGCAATATGCGGGCTTTGTGTAATCGATCAGAAAAATCAAGCAAAAGAGCGGCAACTTTTTCAAGTGCAGTCATGCGGCCAAGCATCAACATCCATTCACGAGCAGAATCAAGCTCGTTTAATGTGAGCTCAAAAAGCTTATGTTCAAGACTTGGCGTGGATTTTAAATAGTCATTAAATAGCTCGCGCGGAAACGTGCAAACGGTCACATCAGTAAGCGCACTGGCAAAAGATGAGTTTTTATCTTTAAAAGCACGGCCGATAAAATCTGGCGGAAACCCAAGGCCTATTGTTTGTTGGCGGCCGTCGGGGAGAATTTTAGAAAGTTTAACAATGCCACTTTTAATAGTTGCATAATTTTCTGTCGGCTCTTCATCACAAAAAATCTGCTCACCCGCCTTATATTCTTTTGTGCGAGTAATTTTGCGCAATTCTTGAAGTGTATGTGTATTCAACTCAGGACACATGCCACAAGCGCGAACTTCGCACGCTTGGCACACAGGATGATCAGACCCGCAATCAGATTTTTCAGTAATAAAAGGGACAACATTTTTATTATGCATATTCATTCCTATATATGCGCGAAAGCTTAACTTACTTTGCACGATATTATTGATCTATGTCAATTTAAGATATATCTTTTATATAAGAATTTACATGGAAAATTAGTAGCTCGTGGTCTCCGCTTTCGGTTTTTTCTTCATTGTGTCCTGTAATTCACGCGGAACATACTTTTCATCATGCTTGGCAAGAATGGTCTTGGCTTTGAATTTACCATTTTCTTCAAAAGCCCCTTCAGCAATAACCCCTTGCCCTTCCTTAAATAAATTAGGCAAAAGTCCGGTGTAAGTTACTGGAATAGAATGACTAAAGTCTGTAACTTCAAAAGAGACAGTCAAACCATCTTCAAGGCGCTTTAAAGAGCCATTTTCAACCATCCCGCCAATGCGGAGTTTAGTAGCTCCTTTTGCTTTTCCAGCCACGACATCCGTCGGCGTGAGAAAAAAGACCAAATTATCTTTAAATGCAAAAGCAACAAGACCAACACTGACAAAAAGAAGTGTTAAAGCACCTGCAATCACCACGGCACGTTTTTTCTTTCTAGTCATCTATTAAACCTCTCTTTAAGCAATCTATTTAGCAGCACAAGTTAAGCGGCTCTGGGCAGTTTTATTTCAGACCATATTTTGGAAAGGGCTGAGACCAGCTCTTTCAGCATTTCACTGGAATGAAGAGGCCCCGGCGTAATACGCAAACGTTCAGTGCCGCGTGGCACAGTCGGGTAGTTAATTGGTTGAATATACATACCAAATTGACCAAGCAACCGATCCGAAACCTCCTTACAAAGCACAGGATCCCCCACCAACACAGGAACAATGTGTGTCACACTATCTATATAGGGAATCTCAGCCTCAGATAAAAGAGTTCGCAATTCTGAAGCCCGTTCTTGTTGTAATTTGCGCTCAGAGTCCGAGTCTTTTAAGTGACGTACACTTGTTAAAGCGCCCGAGGCAACAGCCGGTGGGAGTGTCGTTGTAAAGATAAATCCACTTGCATAACTACGAATAGCGTCGATTGTTGAGCTTTTACCGGAAATATAACCACCAATAACACCATAAGCCTTGGCGAGTGTACCCTGGATGATATCAACCCGGTCCATGAGCCCCTCGCGGTCAGCAATACCACCGCCTCTTGGCCCATACATACCAACAGCATGAACTTCATCAAGGTAAGTAAAGGCGTTATATTTTTCCGCTAAATCCAAAATTTCCTTCATAGGGCAAATATCCCCATCCATGGAATAAACACTCTCAAAAGCTAGTAATTTCGGACGGTTAGGGTCTATTTCTTTTAAAATTTCTTCCAGGTGTTCAAGGTCATTATGACGGAAAACCCGCTTCTCGGCTTTACCATGCAGGATACCCTGGATCATTGAAGCATGGTTGAGTTCATCAGAAATCATCACGCAACCAGGTAAAAGTTTAGATAAGGTGCTCAAGGTAGATTCGTTAGCTACATATCCAGAAGAAAATACTAGAGCCGCTTCCTTGTCATGAAGGTCAGCAAGTTCTTTCTCCAGCTCAACAATCAGGTGATGGTTTCCTGAAATGTTGCGCGTCCCGCCGGCACCGGCGCCCATGCGATCAATGGCATCTTTCATTGAAGTTAAAACATCAGGATGCTGTCCCATTCCAAGATAATCATTGGAGCACCAAACGGTAATATCACTCAAAGGTTCCAGTGTGTTACGAGGACACTTTCCATCGACAGATGTATAGTCGCCAAAATTGTAAGCCTTTGGATATTGGCCAACAATTCGCTCCAAGTCTAAAAAGACACGGTAACGCCCCTCATCTTGAAGTGACTTGATATGGTCCTCAAGACACTGATCATAGTGAAACATGATATTTCCTTTCTAACCCCAATAGAGCAGTCTTTGTGAGCTATGAAGCAGAATTTAAAAATTTTGGCTTCTTGTTTGCTCTACTCTTTTGGTTTCATTTTTCCTTAGTTTCATTTTTCTAAGGGCTTAGCCCGATTTTTATCCAATTCGGCGAGAAGTTGCGTCACCGCATCTTGTGCCTTTTTATTATCTTTAGCGACGACCTTTAACCGCGATAGTATCTTGCGTGATTCTTCAATTTTCCTATCACGGATCAAAGCCAGAGATTTATACCAAAGCGCTTCAGGTTTATCTGGCTCTGCATCAAGTGCCTGATTGAAGTATTTAAGTGCCTCTGATTGGTCTTGCTTTTCTTTTGAATTGAAGTGAATTTCACCAAGTGCCATAAGAGCGCTAACCTCACCCTTATTTTCAGCAACGATTTTTTTGTAAAGTTTGATAGAGTCGGCCTTGCGTCCAAGAACAAGGAATGAGCGCGCTAACATCAATCGCTCTTGTTTGCTCCCTCCCCCTTCAGTAACTCGTTTTTCTAAAGTTGCCACCATCTTTTTAATGTCTGGCGTTGTCGTGTTTTGCGCCACTCCTTGTGGGCTTAATTTACGAACAATATCCTGGCCATTAAGGTGAAAAGTAAGAGCGGCTGTAGCTACTAAAATGGAAGCCGCAAAGCCTAGCCCATAGCTCGGGTAAGACCGAGGTTTATGATGGGCTCTTGTTGCAAGTTTTTCGCTCATACTGCGCGCCTGTCGCAGTTTATTTAGCGCTCGTTTCGCATCTTCCATCACCTGCTCACGTTCAACTTTGTGAGTTTTTTCGGTAATTTTTCCTTCAGCTAGGGCAACGTCCAGGTCATTTTGCTCCTTAACCAGACGGTCCTTTTCACTTTCCCACTGAACGGAAAGGTCATTGGTCTCAATGCCAGTTCCAAGCGAGCGGTCAGAGCGGCGCTGCCACAATGGAACTAACATAATAAAGAGCGATAAGCCTCCAAGGGCTAAAATGCTAATCAACGCACTCATAAACGAAGCTCCTTAATGTCGCTCACTTCAGATGAATTATCATCGGTCGTTTCTTGCCCGTCAAAATCATCAAGTTTGGTTTGTTGTAAATCTTTTGCGCCAGTTTTCAGGTTTTGAAAAAGGAACAAGCCTCCAAGCAAGGCCATAAAAATAGGGAACACCCATATGACCCAATGTAATCCCTCAGCCGGAGGTTCCATTAGGACGAAATTTCCATAGCGGTCTTTGAAATAGGTCAAAATCTCTTCAGCAGTTTCACCAGCTTCAATTTTTTCACGGATCAAGCGTTTCATTTCAACAGCCACATCCGCATGGCTGTCATAAACACTCTCTCCCTGACAAACAGGGCAACGCAGCATGCTGGCAACAAAGCGTAATTTCTTCTCAAGTTCGCTTTCAACTTTAACTTCCGGCTCTTTTTTGGAAACAGTGTCTTTTACCGTTTCAGCTGCAAAGAGGGAGGCTGGTGCTAAAGCCAAACTCAAACTAATGCAAACCAAAGCAACTAAGCGTCTCATTGCAGGGCCTCCGCTTGTTTCAATTTATCCGCTAGAGTCTTATGC
>CAXIDO010000223.1:0-4798 GCA_964022745.1 uncultured Methyloligella sp.
TCCCAAACATTAATGAAACAACACCGAATTTATTCGATGAGGAAGAGGAATGGGAAGAAGCTGGAGATAGCGCCAATATGAGTGTACCTGTGTTGAATGCTCCAGTTGTAAGCGGTGACCAAAGAGGCGCTCGTTTCAAAGACATTATCGAGCAAATCAAACAAGGCACACCAACTTATATTCTTGATGAAGCGCTTGAAGGTCCTGCAACATTAGTCAACATGTTAGGTGATTTAGAAAATCGCATAATGGAAGATGTTGAGTTCCTTCGTAAATTATCTGACGAAGTGCTGGCATTAAATGGCAAACGCCCGAATGTATTCCTGGCAAATATTGGAAAGCCCGCTGATTTCACAGCACGAGCAACTTGGGCGAAATCATATTTTGAAACAGGCGGAATTGAAGCGCTGGGCAATGATGGCTTTGCAAATAATGAAGAGCTAATCGAAGCTTATAAAACATCAGGCTCCACCATTGCTTGTCTATGTTCATCGGATAAACTCTATGAACAAGACGCAGTACAACTTGCGAAAGATTTATACAATGCTGGCACAGAGGCCATTTACATCATCGCGCGGCCAAAGTTTTTAAAATCAATCGATTTCGAAGACCGTAGTTTGTTCCAAACATTACTATACCAAGGAACAGACATGGTCAGCACATTGGTCGAAATACATCAGATTATTGGATTTGCAGATGAAACTGTCGCTGTATAAGCGCGGTCATAATAATTCATCAGTAACAGAAGATTTAAGATACAGCCTTTAGATACAGACTTTAGCAAAAGGGTCGAAAAATGAGTTCAATTCCAGATTTCTCAAATATGAAGTGGGAAGCCGCATCGAATAACAGCGCCTCACAAAGTTCAGAAGAAACACGTTTAACACCTACCAAACTTACGCCTGAAGGTATTGAAGTGAAGGGGCACTATAGCAGTGCTGATAGTAAAGACCTTGGCTTTTTAAATACATATCCAGGCATCGCCCCGTTCTTGCGGGGGCCGTATCCAACCATGTATGTACAAAAACCTTGGACAGTTCGCCAATATGCAGGCTTTTCAACGGCCGAAGATTCAAATGCTTTTTATCGCCGCAATCTGGCTGCTGGTCAAAAAGGCCTCTCCATTGCATTCGATCTGGCAACACATAGAGGCTATGACTCAGATCATCCCCGCGTGAAAGGTGATGTCGGCATGGCTGGTGTCGCCATTGATAGCATTTACGATATGCGCACGTTATTTGATGGCATCCCGCTTGATCAAATGAGTGTGTCGATGACTATGAACGGCGCGGTGCTTCCGGTTCTCGCGCTTTACATTGTGGCAGCTGAAGAGCAGGGCGTCTCTGCAGAAAAGTTATCCGGCACTATTCAAAATGATATCTTAAAAGAATTCATGGTGCGGAACACCTATATTTACCCACCAAGCCCATCAATGAGGATCATCTCTGATATTTTCAGCTACACATCAGAGCATATGCCGAAATTTAACTCGATCTCAATTTCCGGTTATCATATGCAGGAAGCCGGCGCGACGGCAGATCTTGAATTGGCATACACACTGGCCGATGGCATTGAGTACGCAAGAGCTGGTGTGAAGAACGGTTTGCCGATTGATAAATTTGCTCCAAGGCTCTCTTTCTTCTGGGCCATTGGCATGAACTATTTCATGGAAATCGCAAAAATGCGGGCGGCCAGAATGATCTGGGCCACGCTAATTCAAGAAGAGTTCAAGCCAGAAAATCCCAAATCACTCAGCCTGAGAACACACAGTCAAACGTCAGGTTGGTCCCTTACGGCACAGGATGTCTTTAACAACGTTGTTCGTACATGCCTTGAAGCTATGGCAGCCACACAAGGCCATACTCAAAGCCTGCATACAAATGCACTTGATGAAGCTTTAGCTCTGCCAACAGACTTCTCAGCACGTATTGCGCGTAACACTCAGCTGTTCTTAGCCCAAGAGTCAGATACATGCCGCGTGATTGATCCATGGGGCGGCTCACACTATGTTGAGCGACTAACTCATGAGCTAGCACAAAAAGCCTGGGCCCATATAAGGGAAGTTGAAGAACTTGGCGGCATGGCGAAAGCCATCGATAAGGGCGTGCCTAAATTGCGCATTGAAGAAGCTGCAGCCCGCACACAAGGCCGAATTGATAGCGGCAAACAAACCATTGTTGGTATCAACAAATATCGCACAAGCCAGGAAGACAAAATTGACATTCTTAAAGTTGATAATGCTTCTGTTCGCAATCAGCAATTGGACAAACTCACAAGACTAAAAGCCGAGCGCGATGAAGCAGCGTGTCAAGCAGCACTGGAAGCTCTGACAAATGCAGCAGCTGGCAATGGCAATTTGCTGGAAATGTCAGTTGCAGCTGCTCGAACCAAAGCAACAGTTGGTGAAATTTCAGACGCAATGGAAAAAGTATTCGACAGACACAAGGCTGAAATTAAAGTGATCTCAGGTGTCTATAAATCGGAGATGAATGCAATGGGTGATGCCGTTAAAAAAGTTCAGGAAAAAGTTTCAGAGTTTGAAAAACAGGATGGCAGACGACCAAGAATTCTGATTGCAAAAATGGGACAAGACGGTCACGACCGGGGACAAAAAGTAATCGCATCAGCATTTGCAGACGTTGGCTTTGACGTTGATATCGGCGCGTTGTTCCAAACACCAGAAGAAGCTGCCCGCCAAGCCATTGAAAATGACGTTCACATCGTTGGTGTTTCTTCACTCGCAGCTGGCCACCTAACATTGGTTCCAGAGCTGAAAAAAGCTTTGGAAGCTGAAGGTCGCTCAGACATCATGATCGTGGTTGGCGGTGTAATTCCTCCTGAAGATTATGATACACTTTTGGAAATGGGCGCAACGGCTGTATTCGGGCCGGGTACAGTCATTGCAGATGCTGCAAGCGACTTGCTGGATAAATTAAGTAACCAATTAGGCTTCGCAGCTTAAACATCTCTAAAAAATAAATTAGAGTAAAAACTGTCAATTGATAAGCTTTATCAATTGGCAGTTTTTTTTTGTTTAGTGGTAGTCTATTACGACTCGGACATAGAAATATGCGCATGAACGTACGAGTAAAGATAGATTTAGTGAGAAATAACAAAATAGTAAAAGCATATATCTTCATTAAATATTGGATAAAATCCCTGAAAGTGTCCATCAGGGGGGGATTGAGGGAAGAGAATGAAACTCGCAAAAGCAAATTTAAAGTGGGCAAACCCATCTAAAATAACAAAGTTATTTCAAAGTTCAGTTGCAAAGGCCATGAAAATGGCAACGTTAACCATCCTTTTTGCAGCTCTAACTACTCTGACTTTAAGCACAGTAGTTCATGCCAGCGATGTCTCAAGAGATGCATGGTCAGATTTAAAAGAAATGGTTTTTAAAAACCAAGCCATTCTACCAGCTTTAAATGAGGTAACTTTAAAAACTCCTTATCGCGCTAAGGATGACCGCAGAGTTCCAATTAATGTCAAAGCAAAGTTCACAGACGGCCGGACGGTAAAGAAAGTAACCGTCATCATTGATGAAAATCCGATGCCAGTTTCCGCTGTTTTTGATATGAAGAAGCAAAGAAAAGAAGTTAATTTTGCAACCCACATGCGGTTCAATGGACCATCTCCTGTAAGGGTGATTGTTGAAGCAAGTGATGGCAAGCTCTACATGAAAGAGCAATATGTAAAAACAAGTGGGCTTGGCGCTTGTGCGGCCCCTCCAATCGGAGACCCTAAAGATTTACTTGCAGGTTTAGGCACAATGAAATTAGAGCCAGCTAAGTCTGGTGAAAAAGCACTGCAAGCCTCTCGGTTAAAGAGAGCCGCTCATTTGCAAATTAAACATCCCAATTTAACCGGACTGCAAATGGACCAGATAACTCTGCAATATATTCTTGCAAGGTTTGTTAAAACAGTTGAAGTATCTCACGGCGGAGAGGAATTATTTAGCCTGACAGCCAGTATCTCTTTAAGCCAAAATCCAGATCTTACCTTTGATTATCTATTTAATGGAGGTGAAGATATTACGATTAAAGCTTTAGATACTGATGATACAAAATTTGAGAAAAGATTCCCCATTGGTCTTGATAGTTAATGGTCTTGATAGCAAATAAAATAGCTTATCAACTCTATAAATTTGAAATTCCAAAATAAAAGGATGCCCATAGCCCCCCGTTTATGGACATCCTTTTGTTATATGAAAACCGACAGATGTAAAAAAACACACAAATAAAAAAAGGCTCCTTAAAATTAAGGAGCCTTTTGAATTCAAACTAGCTAATAAGCTAAAAAGAAAATTTATGCACGGTCAAGTTCAGCTGGCATATAGCTGGTAACTTCCATACCTGTTTCTGTTTCAGATACTTGTGGTGCTGTCCATGTCATAGTGTAATCCCTCACTTATATGATCAAATTTATGCTAAGCCAACTTCGGTTATCCGATTATTAAGGTCAAAGCATATCAAAGGTTCCCTCCCAATTTACTTGGGCTAGCATATCTTAGCAAAACTTATCCCAAGTGCAACTGTTCATTATGCTTATCAGTTTATTAAAATTAATTATTACAAACGAAAAGTTAAATTGATGCTGGATTCTGTTTTAGAACTTGATTAAGCTCACTTGTTCTCAAATCTAAGTCATAATAATAACTGAGACCAACACTAAGCTAGTAATAGTATTGAGTAATTTTAAGGTGTTAGTTAAGCATCTTGAGTAAAGGGAGGGCGCCTTGGGGGGCGGCAGTTAGTATGGCGACAGACAATTTAGCACAAGATCCAGCCGGTTTAACAGA
>CAXIDO010000224.1:0-4758 GCA_964022745.1 uncultured Methyloligella sp.
GCTAATCAGGCTTTAAATAGTTCTGAGCCGAGTGAGGTTGGGCACATGGCTGAAGTTGAAGCTGCTGCTTCAAAGGATGAATTTCCTCCTATTCCAGAAGATGAGCTTAAGCGCCTTGCAAATGATATTACTGCGGCTATTAAGACGGTTTATGACCCTGAGATCCCGGTTGATATTTATGAATTAGGCCTTATTTATAAAGTAGACATTGAAAATGATCGCTCTGTTCATGTGGAAATGACTTTGACGACGCCTGGTTGCCCTGTTGCGGGTGAAATGCCTGAGTGGGTTGTTAATGCTGTTGTTGGTGTTGAGGGCGTTAAAAAGGCCAAGGTTGAACTAACATTTGATCCTCCTTGGGATATGAGCATGATGTCTGAAGAAGCCCGCTTTGCTTTGAATATGTTTTAAGGAAGGACTAGTCCTTTTTGTTTATAATATTTTTATCATCTTAACCTGGTGTTTATTAAAAGTTTTGGCCACACTGAATTATTTTTTATGAAGAAGGAAGTGCTCTACTTTAGAGCACGTACATGGCAGCTTAGCTGCCCGGCGCAAGCGCCGCACCGTCGGAGGAGCCCACCGCTTTAGCGGTGGTATAGCCCGTGAGACAAATAAAGGAATAAAAGATGAGCCGTCCGCTTCCAAAAGTTATGACAGTGACGCAAGCTGCCGCGACACGTGTTCAGGAAATTATTGAAAATTCTGATAAGCCGATAGCTGGTTTGAAAATTGGTGTGAAAAACGGTGGTTGTGCGGGCATGGAGTATACGCTTGATTATGCCGAGAGCATTACTGATGGCTCTGATGTGATTGAAGATCGCGGGGTTAAAATTGTGATTGACCCCAAAGCTATTCTTTTTCTTCTTGGGACTGAGATGGATTATGAAGTGAGTAAGCTCTCTTCAGGGTTTGTATTTAATAATCCTAACCAAACAAGTGCATGTGGATGCGGCGAATCCGTTGCCATTACTCCTGTTACAGAAGAAATGGCTGAAAAATTTGTGGAATCTGTAAAAGCTGGAAATTAAATTAAAATAAAAATGCTCAACTTTTAAACTCGACTATTGAGCCGCTGCGACAGGAGCTTCTTCACTTAATTCAGTTTGTACGTTGTTTCGGCCAGCATCTTTGGCAGCATAAAGACATTTATCTGCACGGGCGATAATGCTTTCTATTGTATCTGAATTTGTAAATTGTGCTATGCCGAGAGACATTGTAACGCGGCCGAGTTTTTTACCAGTTGATTTTTTAATCAGTTCTTTATTCATCACAGCTTTGCGAATTTGTTCTGCGACTGTAACTGCGTTATCCAAATTGGTTTGAGGTAGGATGATGGCAAACTCTTCACCGCCATAACGAGCAGCTAGATCTTTACCCTTTACATTGGTTTTTAAAATATTGGCTACTAACCTGAGAACCTGGTCTCCAGTTTGGTGCCCGTGATTATCATTGAAGGCTTTGAAATGATCTATATCTCCAAGAACCAAACATAACGGTTCGCCGGTATCCATAGATGATGTAATTTCTTTTTGTAGTGTAATATCAAATTTCTTACGATTGGCGATCGCTGTTAGAGCATCTGTCATCGATTCTGCTTTGATCGTTTCAATGTCCTTATTAAGGTTCATGATTTGATTTTTTGAGTTTGCAAGATTGCTCTCAAGCTCTTTTGTATTTTGTGCCATTTCAAAGGTGGCTGCTGCCATTGATGAGATCATCATGCGCAGGGAACCTTCGTCTTTAATGTCTTTCAGTTCGCTTGTGAAGATTTCTAAACTTTCACTATAGCTTTCTGTGTTTTGGAGAGAGCTGCCAACCATCTCCATAACTTCGTTTAATTCTACAGCTACTTGTGAGCTGATTTCTTCCATCCGGTCATCAACTTCAGAGGCATTGAAATGTGTTGTATATAGCTCGTCAAGTTGGTCTTGTTCGATGCGCGGCTGTTCAGAAAGAAGAGTTTTTATTTGATTGTTTAATTCAGGCTTTAGACCGCTTGCGTAATTATACCAAAGCTCATATCCATCTGGAGCGGCTGACGTTTGGTTATACTTGATGTAACCAAGAGCCTTCTCTCCAATGGAGACGCTTCTGTCTTGTGAATTATTCTTGTCTTGATTGTCGGTCACAGGGCTTACCTAAATTTCACATTAAACGTTCTAACGCTATTTTAAATTCTTCTGACCATTATTGTTTTTGTACGGTTAAAATAGTCTAAAACATTATGGGTACAGGCATTAATAATCAATTAATTTCTATGTCTAGCAGATTCTGTCATCAGAATACTACATACTAGAAGTTGAATACTCGTTAGTATTGATATCGTAATTTCTTAACGTTTTGATTTGTATATCTAATTAATTTCTTGCCTGTTAATTTTTGTTTTTTGATACAGATCTCAACATGAATGCAGGTACATGGTCTCCCATACCTAGAACTGGTTCATTTGTTTTCTTTTTAGGTGGTGGTGGTGGTGTGTTATTACCTTCACCAGTTTTGCTGTGTTGTTTTGGTGTATTGCTTTTTCTTGCAGGTGTTTTTTTGCGATTATTAGTGCTTTTTTGCTTGTCTTGATCCGTGTTTGTGTTTTCACGGTCATTTGCATTGCTTGCTAAATCTTGCTTGTTTTTGTCGTCTGATGGATTTTCTGTATTTTTATTCTTTGAATTTCTATTCGATTGTCTGTTGCCTGTTTGATTTCTGCTTTTATTGCCTCTATTGCCACGCCCGCGAGATTTAAAATCCTGGTCTGTTGGTTCTTCGCCTATCCAGACTGGGGTATCTTTAGAAAGCTCTAAGATCGCATCAAGATATTTTTTGTCACTTGGTGTGATTAATGACGCTGCATAGCCTTTACGTCCTGCGCGGCCTGTTCTGCCAATACGGTGGATATAATCTTCTGCGTGAATTGGGATGTCGAAGTTGAAAACGTGCCCTACATTGGGGATATCCAAGCCTCTGGCAGCTACATCACTTGCTACTAGAAATGTTATTTCTCCGGCTCTGAATTTTTCTAAAGTGATCATCCGCTGGCGTTGGTCCATGTCGCCATGTAAAGCGCCCACACTGTAATTGTGTTTTGACATGGATTTATAGAGAATTTCTACATCACGCTTGCGATTACAGAAGATAATGGCATTTTCGATTTCATGCTCATTGATGGCTTTGCGGAATTCTTCTCTTTTAGCTTTTTCATCAACATTGAGAAATTGAAAGCGTTGTGTAATCGTGCTGGCCGTGCTGCTTTGACGCTCGATTTCAACTTTAACGGGTGATTTTAGGAATTCTTGTGTAAATTTTTGAATTTCGGGTGGCATGGTTGCTGAAAAGAACATTGTTTGTCTTTTGGGCGGTAGTAAGCCACATATTTTTTTGATGTCGTCAATGAAGCCCATATCAAGCATACGATCGGCTTCATCAATTACGAGAATTTCAACGCCGGTCAGGAGAACCTTACCGCGGCTAAAATGGTCCATAAGGCGCCCTGGTGTTGCAATCAACACATCTGCGCCTCTATCAAGCTTTTTAAATTGTTCTTCAAAAGAGACGCCGCCAATGAGCAGCGCGATGGTTAGTTTATGGTTTTTGCCGAGTTGTTCAAAACTTTCAGCTACTTGTGCGGCAAGTTCGCGAGTTGGTGCCAAGATTAAGGATCTTGGCATCCGTGCTCTTGCGCGTCCCCGCTCTAGTTTTGTCAGCATAGGAATGGTGAAAGAGGCTGTTTTACCTGTGCCTGTTTGTGCTATGCCCAGCACATCTTTTCCCTCAATGGCAGGTGGTATGGCTGCTTTTTGAATTGGGGTTGGGCTATCATAACCAGCACTTTCAACGGCTGATAATATATTTTCGCTTAAATTCAGCTCTTTAAATGTCATATGACAATTGATCCTAACCTATTTTGGTCGGGTCTCTTTCATTCAGTGCGCTATTTAAAATCTTAATAATTCGATCATTTGCAATCGAAGTTTATAGCGCGTTGCTCTTTATCTTTTGGCTTGTCTGATACAACTAAAACTCTATTTTCAAAACTAAATGCTTCAATGCAAAGTTTGTGCTCAGAAAACCTTTTTTACAAATTTGTCTGTCTTTAACAGGTTTAAACCCTATTTAACAGTCTTTGAACAGAAAATAGCTCTTTATTCATTGCTTTTTAGCCATGGCTTTCTTCTGCAGTAGTTATTTTGACGGTTTGTATGGCTTTTTTTCAGGTTAATGACAAATTAAATTCGCCTGAATTGGGGGCGAATTGCTAAAATTTCCTGAAATTTTGATGAAATAATGTTTTAGGGAAGGAGTTTTGCGCTCTAGGTGGCAGTGTTTTGCTTTTCCCTTTAAAGGGACGAATGGGAAAAACTTTGGGTGTTTTTCTAGTAAATGCCATAAATTTACGTTAGTTGCAGAATGGCCGCTCGCACAATTTAATCTAATTGTCGTAAAATAAAATGATTCGCATGGGAGGCGCAGGTCTGTTAATGCAGCCATGAGAGATTGAGCTGTCTTTAGTCGTTGCCTTCCATTTCCATTCTCACACCTTCCATTAAATTGTCACTTTTAGACAAGTGAACGGGGTCTGAGAGATAAATGATTGAGGGGCACCCTTATGGCGCGGGATTTGTTTTCAAGGCTTGGCTCTGTATTAAAAGGGTCTGCTGTAAAAGGGGCTGTTGCTAAAACAGCTGGTAAGTCTGTGGAACCTTCAGTTAAGACGCAGGAGCAACCTGTTGTACCGGGGGGCGAAGAGCAACCTGATTTATT
>CAXIDO010000225.1:0-4754 GCA_964022745.1 uncultured Methyloligella sp.
TGCATATGAAATGAAAAAAGTTTCTCCTAAAGCGAAGAAAGCCTTAAAAGCACTGATTGAGAAAAGTATTATGGTGAGTTAAATGGATAAATACAGTCTAGCAAAAAAACGCGTTGAAGCAAAAATCGGATTTTTTGTTCATCTTATTATTTTCATAGGTGTGAACGGCATTTTAGCTGCTGTCGACATTCTTGCTTCTCCGGAGAAACTTTGGTTTTACTATCCACTTGCGGGGTGGGGCCTTGGGCTATTTTTACACGGCATTAGTGTTTTTTATCACCCTGTTTCATCAGATAGTGGCCCCGGTTTTAAAGAGAGGCTCATTGCAAAGGAATTAAAGGCACTGGAGCGCTCTCAAGAGTCAGGCGAAGATACTTAATCATTAAATGATACTTAGATCGTTGAAATTTTTATTTAACCGAAATACTGTTTTTGTAGAAAACCACTTAAGATCTCTGTTGTTTGCTCTGGGAATTCGTCTACGAAAAAATGCCCGCCAGGCAAAGTGGCTGTTTCGATAGAGCCGCAACGCTCGCGCCATTTAGCGGGCAGGTCGAAACACTCTGCCATTGTGCCATTTTCTCCATAGAAGACTAATGTTGGGCATGTTACTTTCTTTGAGCGATCAGCTTCATCCAGCGCTAAATCTACTGTAGCAGCGGCCCGATATTCGGCGTCTCGCCAGCACCGCCTGTAGTCAGCTAATTGCTCTTGGTTAAAATCTTCAACTTTTGTCGCGCCCCAACCGAGCAAGCAGGTTTCGTAAAAAAAGTCAGGGTCATTCCCTATCAGTTTTTCTGGAAACGGTTCGGCTTGCGAGAGAAAATACCAATGCCAATAGGCACCTGAAATTTTATTATTTGTTTCTGTGAACATGGCGTGTGTTGGCACAATGTCTAGCACAGCTAAAGAGAGAACTTTATCTTCATGGTCAAGCGCCATACGGTGGGCTGTTCGCCCGCCTCTGTCATGCCCGAAAACATGGAACTGTTCGAAGCCTTCATTTTTCATCACTGCGACATTATCATTTGCCATAGCCCTGAAAGAATAGTTTGAATTATCACTTGAAGCTTTTGGTTTACTGCTGTCTCCATAGCCCCGCAAATCAGCACATATTACCTTATGGTCTTCAGCTAACTTCGGAGCGATTTGTGCCCACATAGCCAAATTTTGAGGAAAGCCATGCAGAAGAAGAACTGGCGGGCCTTCACCGGCGACGACATAGTTGATGGCAACATCATCCAACTGAACTTTCTTTTTTTCAAAGCCTTCAAACATTGCCACTCACTTCCTAATTTTTAAATTTATTTTATTGAATTTAATTACTACAGCTCAATTTTCCCGACTCTAGAGGAGATGGGCCAGGTGATTGTTTTTGTGGCCTCTATATCCCCCCATATCTCTTTCAGCTCTTCATGAAATTCATTAAAGATGCGATCATCCCCAGCCTCTTTTAAAGCTTTCATGGCAGACCAGGTGTTGATATAGCCTATGAGTTGATTGAAATTCCACTCACAGATGATGCTGACGGGTGGCAGAGTTAACTCATTGAAAGGGAATTCAAATTCTTTATAACCTGTTTCCACATGCTTGCGATCTGGGGCCCAAAATTTATGAATTTCCTGCCAGTAGAATTTCTGAAAGCGATCATCAGCTGCTTCCTCTCCGATCTTTAGAACACCGTAGGAGAGCAACGCGACAATGGCCTGATCAACGGCTATTCTTTTTGCTTCTTCATAGAACTTGCTCAAATCAAACCAATGGGCTGCTTGTGCGGCGACGATTAGACTAGCAGAGCTATCTCTAACGGAAATTTTTTCTGCTGGTTCGCTCTTAAATGTGATGTTTGCATGTGAGCTCGCTTGCTTTATTTGTTCAACACTTAGGTCTGTTGCAACCACCTTTTCAAAGTGACTTACCAGGCAGTGAGAAAATTGTCCTGTGCCACAACCGACTTCTACGGCTAACTCATTACTCGGGCACAAAGACGCCAGGACTTTTGCTAACTCATCAGGATATTTCGGGCGATGTTTTGCATAGTTTTCCGCACCCTGGGCAAATGGATTATCGGCTTTGGTGCTCATTGTTTAATTCCTTTTTGTTTGTTTTTTGGTTTTTTATAAGTTTCATCTATGCGTTTTGAAAAACCTTTTTCTTCAAGAGCCGTTGCTATGATCTCCAGTTGGTTTCTAATAGGTATTGCTAACTCACTCTCCAACCCTTCAATCGCAGCAAACCTTGCGCGCCAATGTTCTTTTAAGATGTTTATTAAGTCATGCCCTTGGCTTGTAAGTTTTACGATAGATTCTCTGGCGTCATTTTTACCTGGCTCTCTGGCGATCAAACCATCTGTTTCCATCAGTCTTACAGTCTGACTTACTGCTCCTTGTGTGATTTGCAATTTAGCGGTGATCTCTTTGACAGTTTGCGCATCTTGTTCGGCGAGCGCTCTTAAAACTGGCGTGTATCGTGATTTGATAGGAACATTTGAACGCCGATAATGGGCTTCTGAGCCTTGGTCGAACAGTTCGCTTAAATGACGAAGCAGTTCTCCGAGACCAGGTTTTAGAATATTTGTCATAACGCTTTTCTTTTGTTTTATACCTTACCCCATATATACATTAGCGCTAATGTATTTTCAATGCCATTTGCAATTTAAATATAGCAAGCAAAAAACCACTGCAATTTCTTGCAGTGGTTGGCATTTAAAACATTCAAATAATTAGTGAATTTATTTTTTTGGTGGTGCAGTTTGCCCCATGGCTGGATAGAAGACCAATTTGAACGCGCCATCTTTCGTATCAAAATATTTACCGGCAAACATACCCTGACGAAGTGTTTCCAGACTATCCGCATTAAAATAAACGCGCTTCAAGAGATGGATTTTGCCTTCTTGTTTTTTATTTAAATTATATTGGAACTGAACTCCGCCAGTTTTTTTATTATCCATGAGAGTATAGTTCATTTCATATGGATGATTGTCTAAAGCGTATGTTTGCGAACGCACACCTTTTGACGTTTCCGGCAACAGCATTGGACGGATCATTTGGAAGCCTTTTTTAGGAAACAGAGTGTCAGAGACAAGGCGTTCGTTTCCTAGACTTGCAACTTGTAAATTTCCTTTTTTGTTCGCATCAAAAATGAACTTGAGGTCAAATGGTTTGCCATCAACGTCGATGACGAGACCAAATTCTCCCATTTGCTTTAAGAAGGCGACATTATTAATGGCAAAGAATAAATAGCCTCGTTTTTGGCCCTTGCCATCTTTTAATGTGATGTCCAAATTGGTTGGATATGATCTGTTTTTAGGCAAAGCTTTGTAATTTAGATCAAATGAAAAGGGCTTGCCGGTTTTATCCTTAAACTCAAAATTGATTTTTGTTTTATCTTCACCAACATCCGAAAGTTCTAGTTTTTTACTCACATCCACATTTGGCCCCGTGATTTTTAATTCAAAAGGGACTGTTTCTGCTTTGGCTGTTGCTGATAATGCAAGCGAGGCTATTAAGGCGGTTAGACTATATTTGAAGGTATTCACACTGGTTCTCCCTAAACAGTTCAATAAATATATTCGAATATATATATGTATTGAACACTTACAATTCACAAATCTTCACAGGGCTGTGATCGTGTAACAAAGGGAAAGAATAAAAGTTCGGTATGTTTAAGTAGCTAGCCAGTGTTAGTAAGAGCTCTAATGCATTGGCAGATAACAACACCTATGCATTAGAGCTTTAATTTTTACCGTGGCATTACAAGCCAATAATCCAGATCTAGGATCACACTTTCATGGTAACCATCTTCTGTTTTGCCTGGGAAGTCAGCGCAAGGATGATTTTTAACGGCTATGGTTTTAACCCGCAATGCACCGACATCTTCACGGCCAGGAATGGCTTCTTTTTCTAAGATTTCTGACCATGCATAAATTGTATCGCCTGCAAAACATGGACTTACATGCCGCCCGCCATTGATGGCTGCAACGTGGAACCCATTTGCAAGCCCATTGAAAGAGAGAGCTCTTGCCATGGAAATAACATGTCCACCATACATAAGCCGTTTACCAAAGCGACCCTGGCTTTCTGTGTGATTATTGAAATGTACTTTTGCTGTGTTTTGATACAGCCTCGTGGCCATTTGATGCTCGGCCTCTTCAATTGTCATGCCGTCAACATGATCAATTTTTTCACCGACTTCATAATCACCCCACCTATAAGGCGCGCCGGCCAGATCATTATTATATTCCGCAATATTTATCTCAGGTGTTGATTCAGCAAAATGAGAAGGCTCAACACGCTTTGGTAATTCTGGTACGTCTGCTGTTGGAGCTGGTGAGTTTTCATCTTTTTTGCGCACCATAACCCAGCGCACGTAATCCAGAACAATTTCACCGATTTGGTTTCGCCCTGTTGAACGAACATAAACAACACCTGTTTTGCCGTTGGAATTTTCTTTTAGACCAATAACTTTTGAGGTGGTAGAAACTGTGTCACCTGGATAAACAGGTTGCACAAATTTACAATCTGCATAACCAAGGTTTGCAACAGCATTTAGAGAAATATCCGGTACAGTTTTACCGAACACCATATGAAATACCAAGAAATCATCAATTGGAGCCGCTTCATAGCCAATGTCCATGGCAAAGCTGTCTGCTGACTGGACAGCAAAGCGCATACCGTAAAGCGCTGTATATAACGCAATATCACCTTCTGTGATGGTGCGTGGTGTTGCGTGGTGCAAAACCTGGCGTACAGTGA
>CAXIDO010000226.1:0-4745 GCA_964022745.1 uncultured Methyloligella sp.
TGGAATGATTTGAGATTTAATGACGATTGGAAGGAAGCGTCCGAGAATTGGCATTCAACCAATAACTTCCCTGAATTTACTGGGCGCATTTGTCCAGCCCCTTGTGAAGCTGCTTGCACGCTAAACCTTGAAGAAATGCCTGTTTCTATCAAGACAGTTGAATGTGCGATTGTTGACAAGGCCTGGGAAAATGGTTGGTTACCGCCAGTACAAGCGCCATCACAATCTGGCAAACGTGTTGCTGTTGTTGGTGCTGGTCCAGCTGGTATGGCAGCGGCTCAACAACTTGCACGCGCTGGTCATGATGTTCACCTTTATGAAAAGAATAACAAAGCTGGCGGATTGCTTAGATATGGCATTCCTGACTTTAAACTCGATAAGAAATTAATTGATCGCCGTGTGAGCCAAATGGAGCAAGAAGGTGTTACCTTCCACACAGGTATTAATGTTGGTTTTGATAAATCCATTGAAGATTTACGTGATGAGCATGATGCTCTCTTACTAACCGGTGGCTCGGAAGATCCGCGTGATCTACCAATCCCAGGCCGAGATTTACATGGTGTGCATTTTGCCATGGATTTTCTTACTCAACAAAACCGCCGTGTTTCTAACGAACCGATCACTCAATATGAGCCGATTTTAGCAGAAGGCAAACATGTTGTTGTTATTGGCGGCGGCGACACTGGGTCTGACTGTATTGGCACATCTATTCGCCAAGGCTGTCTCTCTGTAACTCAATTAGAGATTATGCCAAAGCCACCTGAAGCTGAAGACAAGCTCTTAACCTGGCCTCACTGGCCTCTGAAAATGCGTACATCTAGCAGCCAAGCTGAAGGAGCGGAGCGTGACTGGTCTGTCATGACTTCTGAATTCAAAGGCAGTGCTGGTAAAGTGACCGCTATTAACTGCGTCAAGGTTGATGAGAAAATGCAAGCTATTGACGGCAGTGATTTTGAATTAAAAGCTGATCTTGTTTTACTGGCTATGGGCTTTACCAACCCTGTTCATGAAGGCATGATCAAGGGGCTTGGGCTTGAGCTTGATGGGCGCGGGAATGTTCTTGCAAACGTTCAAGATTACAAGACAAGTAAAGATGGAGTATTTGCTGCAGGAGATATGCGCCGTGGTCAATCTCTCGTTGTTTGGGCTATCCGTGAAGGTCGTCAGGCAGCAAAAGCGGTTGATGAATATTTGGTTGGCTCATCAATTTTACCTAGATAATTGATCACAAAACACATGCTTCTCTTGAGCATGAGACACTTTAAAAACCTCCTTTAAAACAACAATCTTGTTGGTTTTTTAGGAGGTTTTTTTATATGGTTTAATTGGTCTTTTTATCTGATGTTTTTGTTTTTGAGGCTTCTGGGATCCATGAGAAATGATCTGCACGACCAGATTTAGACTGGAGAGCATCTCCCCGCACCAGTAATTTATAGTATGGAGTTTGCGTCAGAGGTATGCGCCTGTTGGATTTACTTGTTAAGATTTGCTGAGATACTGAAGACAAAGAAAGCCCGATGCTGTCTCCCATTACTTCATTTAGTACTTCGGCTCCGTTTACATCACCGTCTGAACTCGATGAATTTGAAGACCGCCGGGAAATTGAAAAAGCAGCTGCTGGTATTGCTGGTCTTACAATTTGTATGGTTATAGCTTTGCCAGATCCCGATTTATCAGCATCAATTGTAATCGACGAATGTTTTGCAGTGTCATATTTATTTCTCTGCAGACCTACACCTGATAATTGTTTGATTTTGTTTTTTAGCTCTTTGCCTTGATTTCTAGCTTGCAGGGCTGCGCGTCTTCTTCTGTTCTTTGGATCATCTAGGGAATGCCTTTGCAATAAATAATCCTGTTCTGAATTATCACCAAAGAGAGGAATATTGCGCTCGGCTTTTGCTTCTCTTAAATCTTTTTGAATGAAGCGATAAACGAAATGGCCTAGTTTTTCATAACCTGCGCGGGTGAAAAACAATCCGTCTTTTGGTCTCAGCAAACGAATTTTACCATTTACGTCAGGGCCATATTGCGTGAACTGGCCATCTTCATTGGCAAAGTGCAACCAGTTATCAATAAACTTTACTCTCGCACTCCCGGTTTGACTTCTTGCAACTTCGTTTATGAGTTTGAGCCCCGCGGCTGTTTTGGGTCCTCTAACGATTGGCATACCTACCCAATAGGTTGCTATTTTTTTAGCTGCTAATTTTCTTAAAAGGGTCGTGATTTTTTTTCGGTACTCGGTGCGCCATTCTGGTTTATCCATGTTGTACCATTTACCATTGACTTTTACTGATCGTCTGTCTCCAAAGCCAATCATTACAACAGCTATATCATAGACACGCTTTTGTAGTAATGTATCTACCTTTGCAAGCCAACTTGTGCGGTTTTTCTTTAATAGACTGGCGCTATAAGAAACCTCCCGAAAAAGGGTCACTTTTTTATTTAATACAGTGGCTGAGCGCATACCGAGCGAGAGACCATCAGCATAGCCATCTCCAATGATCAAAACTTTATATGTTCCGCCAGCTGGAAATGGATTTACATATGATGTTGAGACAGATGAGGCCGCAAGAGATTTTGTAGAGAGTGTAATTAAACTAGCCGCTATTACTCCAAGGCAAAGTGTGCATGTCAGAATGATATGGTGAATTTTCTTCGTCATACTAATCTTTTAAACTCTAACCCTTATTGGACCTTACTTCTCACACACATCGTTTATTTAAATCAATGTAGTGTAATATAAATGACTGTTTTATTGACGCAACTTCTCAAGCACGGAGTAGCTAGGATACCCATCAGCCGGTAAACCATTGTTTCTTTGGAATACTCTTATAGCCTTTTTTGTTGCTCCGCCTATTTTACCGTCAATTTTGCCAATTTTATAGCCTTTTCGGGTCAATAGTCTTTGAAGCTCCTTTTGCTCCACATATTTTAGCTTTCTATCTGATTTTGGCCACGGCCTTATAAACGGCCCATAACCTAATAATCTGTCACCTAAATGACCTACGGCCAAGACATAAGATACTGAAACATTATACCTCATAAGCACCCGAAAGTTTTTCAGCACTAAAAAGGCAGGCCCATTTGCACCGGCTGGCAAGAGTAATTCGGCACGATCATCAGGTCTTGGAAAGGCGCGTCCATTTACCCGCTTTATTCCATATCCCTGCCATTCTCTTAGAGTTTTTTTGATGCCTCGACCTGACCTGAAATAATTATAATTACGAGGGAGTTTAACTTCATAGCCCCAAGTTTTTCCTGTTTGCCAACCAGATCTTTTTAAATAGTTAGCTGTGGACGCCAATGCATCACTTACTGAATTCCAGATGTCTCTTTTGCCATCTCCGGTGAAATCAACAGCATAGTGGTTATAGGTCACAGGGATAAACTGAGTGTGTCCCATGGCACCGGCCCATGATCCTTTGAATTCTTCAAGTGAAATGTCACCACGTTGGATAATTTTTAGAGCAGCAATGAGTTGTTTGCGTCCATATTTTGTTCTTTTACCCCTAAACGCCATAGTAGCTAAGGACTTGATCACATCCTTATTACCTTTATTCCGCCCGAAGGTGCTCTCTAATCCCCAAATTGCCAGAAGGATTTGTTTTTCAACACCGTATTTATTTTCGATTTTTTGAAGAAGCTCGGCCCGTTCGAGCATTTCCTTTTTACCGTATTCCAATCTTTTATCTGAAACCGCTCTTTCTATGTAGGACCAAACAGGGGTGACAAATTCAGGCTGATTTTTTTGCGCCTTTTTCACTTCGGCATCTATTTTTAGCCCTGTAAAAGCTCTTACAAAGGTATCACGTTTAATCCCTGATTTTTTGGCTGTATGCCAAAAATCATCTAAGAATTCATAAAATTTTGCATTGGTGTTTGCTTTAGCAGGTGAAGCTAACAGCATGAAAAATGAGACAACTAAGATGGTTTTGAAAAGCACTTTGCAGTCAAAAGATACAAAAGAAGTACCTGACTTTTTCAAGGATTGATTTTTGTTTTTATTATAGAGCTTCATAGTGAGTATCTTCTTTTATAGCTATTTCATTACTTGTGGCATTTAAATAAGCCAAATGAAATGACAATAACTCCTGTTGCTTCAGGAACGCCTATCTAGCTTTTCTAGTCTATTTTCGAAACTATTGTTTTTAGCTTACCCTATGATTTACAATAGGAATAGTTAGAAAACCCTTCACTCATATACTCTTAGAGTGAATTGTTACCTATGGATTTTGGCATTTTGTAGGCTATTGATCTCTTAGACCATTAATAAGCACGGCTATTTATTGCGTAATATTTTTAAGAGTTTTTGAGTTGGGAAGCATGTTTTTTGAAGTTTGTTTTTCATCTCGAATGTTCCGATGCCTCTTCTGGTTTTACCGCCAAATAACCCGTCGGGTGTTTCATCCGAAGCTTTTGAGCTTTTTAAATGGCTTTGCATCTCGCAAATACGTTTACGAGTGAAATTGAATGTATCTTTCTGAGGCCACTTAGTTCGGAATTCACAATTTCCGGCATTGCCTCTACAATAGATTTTGTTACCTAACTGTCCGACGAAAAGCGCATATAGATCAGCCTTATTATATCTGCGAAAGACTTCAAAATTTTAAAAAACTAAAAAACTGTGCGTCAAAAATTTTCTAAAGTGAAGAAACCACCATCTGCTTCCCAAAGTTATTTATAGTAAAAAAAAAAAATTTAAAAAATTTTTTTTTTAAAATCAATAAATGAATGCGTTTTTGTAT
>CAXIDO010000227.1:0-4739 GCA_964022745.1 uncultured Methyloligella sp.
TGTTGGTAAAGACAGTGGTACGAACACCTGGAAAGGTGACCAATGGAAAATTGGTGGTGGTTGTACTTGGGGTTGGTTGTCATATGACCCTGAAACAAACCTAGTATACTACGGTTCAGGTAACCCATCTACATGGAACCCTAAGCAACGTCCTGGTGATAATCGCTGGTCAATGACTATTATGGCTCGTGATGCTGACACAGGTATGGCTAAATGGTTCTACCAAATGACTCCACACGATGAGTGGGATTATGATGGTATCAACGAAATGATCCTGGCTAACCAAAAGATCAAAGGTAAAATGCGCAAGATTCTTGTACACTTTGACCGTAACGGTTTTGGTTACACAATGGATCGTGTAACTGGTGAGCTACTGGTTGCTGAAAAGTATGATCCTGTTGTTAACTGGGCTACACACGTTGATATGAAGACTGGTCGTCCACAGGTTGTGTCTAAGTACTCAACTGAACAAAACGGTGAAGATGTAAACTCTAAGGGTATTTGCCCTGCGGCTCTTGGTACAAAAGACCAGCAGCCTGCTGCATTCTCACCTAAAACCGGATTGTTCTATGTGCCAACTAACCACGTTTGCATGGACTACGAACCTTTCCGTGTAACATATACACCAGGTCAGCCATATGTTGGTGCGACACTTGCTATGTACCCACCTAAGGGTGATACCCACATGGGTAACTTCATTGCATGGGACGCGACAAAAGGTAAGATCGTTTGGTCAAACAAAGAACAATTCTCAGTTTGGTCAGGTGCTCTAGCTACTGCTGGCGGTGTTGTATTCTACGGTACGCTTGAAGGTTATCTCAAGGCTGTTGATGCGAAGACAGGTAAAGAACTTTATAAGTTCCGCACTCCTTCAGGTATCATTGGTAACGTGATGACATATACACATGGTGGTAAACAGTATGTTGCTATCTTGTCAGGTGTTGGCGGTTGGGCCGGTATTGGTCTTGCAGCTGGTCTGACAGATCCAAATGCTGGTCTTGGTGCTGTGGGTGGTTATGCTGCTCTGCACAAATATACTCGCCTTGGTGGTCAACTAACGGTATTCTCCTTACCGTAGGCCGCTGAGTTTAACTCCATAAACCAAGGTGTGACCCAGCAGCTAACTTTATAAAGTTGCTGGGTCTTTTTTTCTAAAATTAATCATAATTAAAATGTATAATAAACGTAAATTTCATTGGGAGGATGAATTAGAAAATGATGAGAGTATTATTTACTCGGGTGGGGCTAGTCTCTTTGCTGGTGATGTCATTGAGTAGTACTGTACAAGCCGGTTCTCTTGACAAGGCTGTATCTTACGCTAGTCAAAGTACAACAGAAATTTTTAAAGTTGCTTCGAGAGATATTCATTTAGCAGCAACTGATGCCGATGCTTCTAAGCTTGCTGACGGCAAGTATAAAGAAGACGGCAAATATTTTGATAAAAACGATGAGCCGACTTACAATAAAAATGATAAAGATCAATGGGATTGGCTTTCGTTTAATGGTAACCGCCGCTATCACGCAGAGTGTCATGTTTGTCATGGGCCATTAGGGCTTGGAAGTAGTTTTGCTCCAGCTTTGGCTGAAAGTTTGAAAGCTATGACCTATGATCAATTTAGAGAAGTTGTTACCAATGGCCGTAGCGTTAAACAAACAGACGGGTCATCGAATGTGATGCCTAGTTTTGGTACCAATAAAAATGTCATGTGCTTTATTGATGATTTTTATGTTTACTTAAAGGCAAGAGCTGATGGTGCTATGGGGCCTGTTTTTCATAGAAACCTGAAAAAGGAAGCGAAATCTAAAGAGATTCGCGAAGAAGAATCTGACTGTTTTGGAGATTAAAGTTTATGAGACAAGTTGGACTTGTATTGACTGTGCTATTTGGTTTTTCACTGTTTGGTTTTTCAATGCCAGCTTTTGCTCAGACATCTGATTTGGTGGATCGCACCAGCCTTCGGGTTTGTGCTGATCCTGCCAATAAGCCTTTTTCTACGAAAAACCGAGATGGTTTTGAAAATAAGATTGCGGAATTGATTGCAGGGGAACTTGGTGTAAAAGTTAAGTATACCTGGTTTCCTCAATCTGTTGGTTTTATTCGCCAGACCTTAGATAAGAAAAAATGTGACATCATCATTGGCTATGTTTCTGCCCACGAACTGGTCTTGAATAGTAATCCTTATTATAAAACCAGTTATGTTCTTATTCATCGTAAAGGTGATTTTGAGGGAATTAAAAATCTCGATGACCCTCGTTTAAAGGGCAAGAAAATTGGGGTTATTGCTGGCACACCTCCTGTTACCATTTTAGCCCTCAATGATTTGCTTGATAATATAAAGTCGTATCACCGTATGGTGGACCGGCGTTATTTTTCTCCAGCTGAACAAATGATCGATGAAATTGCTAAAGGTGATTTGGATGTTGGTCTGTTATGGGGACCGATCGGTGGTTTTTTTGCGAAATCAGCCAGCAAGCCTTTGACGGTTGTTCCCTTGATTAATGAGACCAAGGGTGGGCGAATGTCTTACCGAATTACCTTTGGTGTGAGGCGAGGTGAGAAGGTTTGGAAACGCCAACTCAATCGAATTATTCGCCGGAAACAAGATGAGATTAATAAGATTTTATCGGACTATGGCATTCCATTAATTGATGAAAGCGGTGCTTTGATTAAGGTTGGAGCTGAAGTTAAATAACTTTCACTTAGATTTTGATTATCTTTAACTTCTATTGGTTGTCCGTTTTTTTGAGCTTTTAAAGACGAGCGGTGAAGTTTTCTAATTTTCCGATTAAAGTTTGGCTGCTTTTTAATTTAAATGTTTGCTGTTCTAACTTTGCTTTTTGAATGCGATCCAGGCGAAAGCAACGCGCATCATCTCTTAAATAATCCCAGGCTAAGATGTACCATACCGGCCAGCAGAGCAGGATGAAGTGGGGTTCAATTGTTCGCTCCGTTTTGCTCCCCTTCACGTCACTGTAATTTATTCTGATTGTGTTCATTTCAAAAAAAGCTTCATACACAGAATTGGCAGAAGACCTAACAGCTGTATTATTATTATGCTCTAACGGGGCAAAATTTGTTTCCGAGGCTATTTCGCTTAGCAGGATTCTTTTTCGAACGGCCTGGACTTGCTTTCTCTGTGCTTCTGGAAAAGAGGCCGCGATTTTATGCCGGATAGATTTTAGATTGCTCAAGAAAATTGGTGAATGAAGTTTCTCCATCACAGCTAGGCTGAGGAGTAAATCGATAATTTCTTTGTAATTAAAATGAAGTCGTCCCAGGCCCCAATGTTTGTGCAAACTTATACCGCCGCCTCGCCCGAGGCTGGTCTCTATTGGGTAACCTTTTTCACGCAAGAGTTCCAAGTCGCGCATCACTGTGCGTGGACTGACGTCTAGAGTTTCAGCTAAATCTGCAATGAGGTTGTGATCGTTTGATTTTAATAAACCCGTTAGCTCATCAAGCCGTTGCAACCTTGTGGATGTGTTTTTTTGTTTCATAAAACAAATATGACATAAAATGTCATGTTTTTAAATATGTTGATTTGCAGAGATCTGCGCGGAATGGAAGATCTGCTAGCATATGGGACAAAAATTATGAAAATCAACTATTGCGTTGTTGGTACAAGCAACATGGAGGCCTCGATTGTATTCTATGACTCTTTTTTCGAGAACACAGACCTCAAACAAGTTTTATCAAATGAGAGAATGACATTTTGGCAATGTGATGATTTTTCTTTTGCTGTGGCATATCCCTTTAATGGGGAGCCGGCAACCCATGGTAATGGAACAATGATTGGATTTAGTTTGAGTTCTAGCGAGGAAGTTAAGAATTTTCATAAAAAGGCTATTGACTTGGGGGGTGCCTGTGAGGGCGCGCCCAATCAAAGAGGGCCTTACTTTTCTGCTTATGTGAGAGATTTAGATAAAAACAAACTTTGCTTTTCCTACTCGGGTTCTTAGTGGTCAAACTGAACAGGAGCAAAGGTTATTGAATTCAATAACGAGTTTTACTTGACCATAATAATTTTATTCACTGAAAGAAGGATTAAATAGCATGATTGGCTACATAACAATTGGTACGAATGACATTGAGAAGTCGGCTCACTTTTATGATGAACTTTTTAAGGTTTTAGGGATTGGGCGTATGATGGATTTTGATAGCTATATTGCCTGGGGTAAGCAGGATGGTTCTGCAGGTTTTTCTATAACGAAACCGTTTGATGGTAAGCATGCAACGGTTGGCAATGGTGTTATGATTGGCCTTGCGGCTTCTTCTCCTGAAGAGGTTGATAAAGTTTATAAAAAAGCGATGGAGCTTGGTGCTATTGATGAAGGGCCTGCTGGATATCGCGATGAAATGAAGGGATTTTATGCAGGTTATTTTCGAGATCTAGATGGAAATAAGATAAATATACATCACATCTCTATGGAAGATTTGAATGATTTTGTATCCAAGTAATTTTATAGCCTTAAAGGTCAATTCTAATTCATTAAAACTTACAAATTTTATTTGTAGAATTTCTTTAGTTGTTGAGAGAGAGCGAATAATCTTTGCTCTAGAATAACTGGAGACTCGCAGACATACTCAAGGGATTTTTCGCGTTCTTCATGGATGCGGATATCCCATTCGAGTTGTTGTTCTAGTTTGCCAAATAGTTGATCTTCTTCCTTGGTAAGGGTGCCGGCTTCATCTTTTTTTTCAAATTCTGCGATCTTGCGTCTATTTTCTATAATGCGCT
>CAXIDO010000228.1:0-4738 GCA_964022745.1 uncultured Methyloligella sp.
CTGGTATGCTTCCTTTTGTTTTTGAAGATGGGATGGATTTAGGGAGGTATGTAGACTACGCCCTTGAAGTGCCTATGTATTTTGTTTACCGCGATGGTGAGTATATTGATGTTTTAGGCCAGCCATTTTCGAAATTTATGGATGGCAAGCTTGAGGGGTTTGAAGGTCAACTTCCAACGATGGCCGATTGGGAGTTGCACTTGACGACCATTTTTCCTGAAGTTCGTTTGAAGCAATTTCTTGAAATGCGCGGTGCTGATTGTGGGCCGGCTCCGTTCTTGCCGGCGCTTTCAGCTTTTTGGACAGGGCTTTTATATGATGAAGCGTCTTTAGATGCTGCTTATGACCTGATTAAGGGGTGGAGTGCGAAAGAGCGCCAGACCCTTCGTGATGAAGTGCCTAGGCTTGGTTTGAAGGCAGACATTCAGTCTTATAAATTAAATGATATTGCTAAAGAAGTTTTGGCGATGTCTGATGCCGGGTTAAAGGGCCGTGATTTTAAAAATCCTGAGGGTGAAGACGAGCGGATCTTTTTAGAGCCATTGCACGAAATTGTTGAAGATGGCTGGAGCTTGTCAGAACGCTTGGTTGATCTCTTTAATAATGAGTGGAACCAGGATGTGAACAAGGTCTATGAGGAATTGCAATATTAAAGAGGTATCTCTTTAATATTGCTCTGTTTTCTCTCACTGGCAATGGCAGCGAAGCTGCCGCCCTACGAGGTGCAGCGCTATGCGCTGACGGCCGTTCGGCCTACGTTTTTCGTCTTCGGCTGATAGATTGATTCCTTTCTCTCTCACTGGTTATTTTACTGCTTAGCAGTGGGCCCTCCAAGGGGCGGTGCTTTTTTGCGATCAACTTATCCGTACTCGCATTTTCTTGGCGCTTTAGGTTTCCCAATGTCAAACTGCGCTACTCCGTTCGGGCTGATCTTGTACACCGGGCTGCGCTGTCGGTTCGCCATGTCCTGATGCTGAAATAGCGTCACTCCTTCTTCAGATAGTGCGGGCTTATTTTTTTAGTTTTTTATTTGTAATTTTTTGATCAGTCTTTGGCAAATATAAAGGCTTAAAAAGGCGGTTAAAGCGCCGCCGATGATTTGTCCGGATAACAGACCATAAACACCGAAATAATATGTGCCGATTATGACAAAAGGCACGGTGCCAAGGGTTGCTCTTGTCCAGTTGAGCCAGGTTGAATAATGGGCTTTTCCTAAATTGTTAAAGGCGGCATTAGCTGTGAACATATAGCCTATCATGCCAAAGCCTGGGATGAGCCAATAACAATAGAACTTAACATATTCGGCTGCCTCTCCTTTGAGCTCCATGATGTCGCAAATGGTAGGTGCCGCCAGAGCTAGAAGTGCCCAGGCAAAGAGGACATAGATGGTACTAAACTTCACGGCGTCATATAACGTTTGTTGCACTCTGTCATAACGTTTTCCTCCTAAATTTTGGCCGATTATTGGGCCAACCGCTCCTGAGAGAGAGAATATGCCTGCAAAAGTAAGTGGGAGTATGCGGGCAATGATGGCCCAAGAGGCAACCGCTGCGTTTCCAAAGGGAGCCAGGGCATAGGTGACGTAACCGTTGCCAATTGGGCTTGCAATATTGGTAAGAATTGCAGGCAGAGCAATATAGCTAAAGGGGGCTAGATCTTGTTTTAATTTGGTTAAATTCGGTCTGGTTTTGATTTTGTGGATGATGAGTAGCCCGACACCCCCCATAAATAACATGCCGATACGGGCAATTGCTGAGGCGATTGCTGCGCCATCCATTCCAAGGTTAAAGGTGAAAATAAGAAGCGGGTCTAGTCCGGCGTTAATTAGGGCGCCGCCGACATAGATATACAATGACTGCATTGGGTCACCTAATGCTCGAAGGCAAGCGCCAGCGGCCATTGAGACGGCGAGAATGGGCATGGTGGGGACGAGAATTTGTAAGTACGATCGAGCCAGTTCTAAGACGTGTCCTTTGGCTCCTAAAAGA
Organism: uncultured Methyloligella sp.; assembly: GCA_964022745.1. Lineage (GTDB taxonomy): Bacteria > Pseudomonadota > Alphaproteobacteria > Rhizobiales > HXMU1428-3 > HXMU1428-3. Next base: position 1,989 of record CAXIDO010000228.1, read on the forward strand.
GATAGGATGTTTGTCAGGCTGAAGAATAGACAAAGACCAATTAGAGCCGATACCAAGCCTGTATAAATTAAGCTATGAATGACCAAGCGGTTGGCTTTTTCATGATTTTCTTCTCCAACGGCTCTGGCAACTGTGGCTGAAGAGGCAATCGCAAAGCCAATGCCTACTGATGTTGTTGCGAATAGCAATGTGCCTGTGAAGCCAAGAGCGGCCTGGATGGCAGTGTCTTCTAGTTGGCTTAGGAAAAAGAAATCGACAAAATCCACTGAAAAAATAGCTATCAATCCGATGGCTGAAGTTAGCGTCATCGTGATGATATGGGACATGGTTGAGCCAGTTAAAAATTTGGCCTTTCTTTCCCCCTTTTCGTTTGAGCTTTTAGCAGATTGGTCAAGAGAGCTTGTGCTGCCAGCTTTCTCTTTTTGAGTTGAGGCTGGGGGGGGCGGACTTGTCATTCTTTTTTGGTTTGCTTTCTTTTGCCTTGAAGGCGTTTTTAATTGCCTTATTGGCATGAGGCGCTGTTTTTTGGATTGGTGTGACTTTATTTCGTTGGTTTGAAATACTCAATTCATTATTTAGTGAAAGAAACTTTCTTTCTCTCTCACGGGCTATTCTGCTGATAACACAGCGGGCCCTCCGTTAGGCGGCGCTTTTTTGCGATCAGCTTATCCGTACTCGCTGCGCTCCGTTCGGGCTGATTTTGCACACCGGGCTGTGCTGTCGCTTCGCCATGTCCTGACGCCATTTTCTTACTTCAGTTGCTTACTTTGCAACCGTGTGACGTCACTCCTTCTTCGTATAGACAGGGATATGCCCTAGGCTCATAAGTTAATGGTTGCTAAGTTGTGGAATGAAAGAGTTATGGATAGTATTTTCCGTTAAGAGCTATAGTTTTGACATGAATTTGTGCAAGTTATTGGCACTGGTTTGGGGTTTTTTGGTTTGGTTCATTCATTTTATGAGCTTTTATGGGCTATCTGTTTTTAATATACTGATTTTTGTCAGGTCGTAATTGGAGGGTTTTTTGTGATTAAAAGTATTTTTATTCGTCAATTATCAAGATTTTCTGTGAGGGTTTTTACTCTTGCTGTTTTGATGTTTTCACTCGTGTTTGTTGGGGCAGCTTCTGCCGAAATGTCCATTGAAAATAATAAAATTTTATTAGGACAAGATTATTCAGTTTTTCCTAATGACACGGGAAGTCCTGCATTATGTCGTAAAAAATGCGCTGGGGATCGGCGTTGTCAGGCCTGGACATATGTTAGACCTTATCGTGCTGAAGGGGTTGGTGAGTGCCGTTTGAAGAGAGATGTTGCAACTGGCTTTAAAAATGGTTGCTGTATCTCTGGCGTAAAGAAAAAAGATTATCGTGCCTTGGATGATGATCTTGGTCCAAAACGTGGTCGTTTACATAAGGCAGCTGTTGATCGCTGTGATAAATGGGCTGATAGGGCTATTCAGTTACAAGAGCAAAATGTGAAAAACCGTTGTGGGTACCGTGGTCGTGGGTGGCATGCAAATGGTCAGCGTCATTTCCGCCGTTGTATGCGTATGACTCCTAAAGCCAGAAAAGCAGAGCGTATTGGTCAGAAGAACGCCATTACGTCTTGTGTCGAAGAGTTGAACTATGGCAAACGCTCACAATGTGAGCATTATGCGAAAGTTGCCGTATTGCAAAATACAACTTGGGCGAAAACTGGTTGTGGCCCTACTGAAAAAGGACGTTGGGGAAATAATTATAAAAAGCATTATTCCTGGTGTTTGAGTGCTGAAAAGGAAGCTCCTGTAAGAGCTCAAAAAGTTCGCTCAAATCAGTTGCAACAATGTTTTGCTTATGAAGGGCAGAAATCTGGACCTTGTCATGAATATGCTGAAGCCGCGATTGCTCATTTTCGGAAAAATATTGCCAAGGGCTGTGATCTACATGGGCCACGTTGGCATAATAATTACCGCCGACATGTTGGATGGTGCCGTCAGGTTTCACCAAAGCAACGTTTTCAAGAGGCTAAAAAGCGTAAGCTAACTTTAAAAACGTGTCGTTTGTTCGGTAAAATTGGTATTCAGTGGCGCTAGTATCTGGTGGTGCTAAATCAAAAAGAAGGCTAGTCTCTACAGAGGCTAGCCTTCTTTCTATTTTAGATAAAATTAAACCGCTGACTTTATTGAAGATTTTTCCTTTATGGAAATTTCTCTGTAAGTTAAGCGGTTTTTTGTTTTGTGGTCTTATTTTTAGATCTTGCAGGAAGTATCTTTATTTTAAAGTTCTATAGCCCGCGCCAAAACCATTGAGAGACACAGGGAAACCAATGCCGAGTTCTGGTGTTTGGAAAATGATAAAAACAGCGTTTTTGCCGGTTCTGAATTTTTCTACGATTTTATTGGTGACAACCACTTCGGCAATGCAGCCAATTTTACCGCATTTCATAAATTGAGCGTGGCCCATGTCTGTGTTGTCAATTTTTAGCCCTAGTCCGGTCGGAAGTAGAACTCCCAAGGGGGCGACAACTCTTAATACTTCTTTTTTGCCATCTCTTGAGCGGAGAAAGATGACGCGCAGGCTGTAATTGGGTCTTGTTTCATCTGTTACGTCTTGTACTAGGGCGCATTTTTCACTTTTAGCTCCTGGAGGTGTGCCACAACTTAAGTGCCAATGTCCGTGAGTTTTTCTAACTTTGAAAGATTCAGCTTTTGCAGCATTTGTAAGGCTAAGAGATAAGCTTAGAATAAGAGATAAGCTTAATAAAAAAGAT
>CAXIDO010000229.1:0-4735 GCA_964022745.1 uncultured Methyloligella sp.
TGGGTCTAATTGCAAAAATTGACAGTCCGGTTTTTGAAGCAGCCGCAGCAGCCGTTTACATTCACGGTGAATGTGCGAACCAAATATCAAGAGAACTGGTTGCAGATGAACTGATCGATTATATAGCTGATGTGAAACATGACATTTTGTTTCACTCTTAAATGGAAAAACATCCAGTAAACAGAGGGGTAATAATGGGTATTTAAAGGAGGCGTGCATATGCCCGAGCGACTGATGCGGATGTAGGCTGACCAGAAGAGCTTGCGGGTAGTGAGCTTGAAACCCGCTCGATATTTTCCTCTAAGTTTTGGACCCTTACACTTTCAGTCGCATTTAAAAGTAACTTTGCTCCGGCATGTTCATTTGCCTGCTCAACGAGTGAATCATATTCTTGTTTTTCAGAGGCGCTCAATTGTGAAATTTGTCTTGGAACATCAATGTTAGAAATTTGTCTTTGTATGTTCTGAACTTGTCTGATAGCAACAATATTGGTAGAATCATCCGATAAACGTTCTTCAAAGCCTGTAAGCAGGGTATTTAGCGTCTCTAGCCGTCTTTCCTGTGGAGGTGTTAGGCGAGGAGCAAGTAAATCATCAATTTGCTCTCGAATTCCATCGAGAACATCGTCATTTTCAACATTTGCAGATGGTTTTCCAATAATCGTGTCGGCTTCTAAAAATAATGCCGCTCGATCTTCGATTTCATCGGAACGTATGGTGCCATTGGCAGCTTTTTCACTGAGCTTGGTAATCTCACCTTGTATTTCGGTGAGGCGTTGATTATCAGCTGGAGTTAAAAGGGGTTTATAACCACGAATTCTATTAATTTCTTGTTTTCCAGCATCCACAATTGTCTGTGCGGCAATTTGGGCATCGGTCGCACCACCACTCTTACCAGCAGCAAAAATGCTATCGGCCGAACCACCACCAAATATAGACGTTGCACTAACAGCCATAAGAAAAATCTCCAAAAAATGGCACAAAATTACTCAAGCTAAATTCAATTAGGAAAAACAATACCACTGATTCCGTTAATTTTCAGTAACGAAAGGTGTGCGGTGGGGGGTAAGTAATTGTATTATTTGAGTTTATTTTTAGCTGCAATGATCCTCCGATAAGAGGCTTCAATTGAAGATCTTTGAATTTCACCACGTTTGACTGCAGCTAAGATAAGGTTTTGTATACGGGCAATAGAGCTTGGGTTTGCATATTTACCATCCACAATTAGAAGGATATCATTTCCAGCCTTAACGGCTTTGATTAAAGCATCGTCAAACTCAAAGTATTTTTTAATGGCACCCATACCTAAATCATCAGTTATAACTATGCCTTTATAGCCAATATCTTGCCGCAAAACCCCCTCAATGGCTTTTTTAGATAAAGAAGCGGGTATTTTATCTCGATCGCTAAAAGAAGGATGATAAAGATGACCAACCATAACCATATCAACTAGCCTCTCCTTGACCATCAGTTTGTAAGGAGCAAGTTCGATCCTTTTCCAGCTTTTCGTTAAGTCAACAAATTGTTCATGACTATCAGTCCAGGAGCTGCCATGCCCCGGAAAATGTTTTAAAGAGGTCAGGATTTTATTTTGTCGATGCGCAAGAATAAAAGCACTAGAGTAGGCCTGAACAGTTTCGGGCTTAAAACCATAACTACGTTCTCTAGCTCCAATAATCGGATTTTCAGGAACTATATTCAAATCCACAACAGGTCCGAAGTTCACATTAAACCCGGCACTTGCCAACTCTTCTGCAAGTGTTTGATATGTTTGTAAGGCTGAGATCTGATCATTCGCAAGAGCAATGGAAGAAGCAGTTGGAATGGTTGTAAAGCCATGCTTTTCTTTTAAGCGCTGAACTTGGCCACCTTCCTGATCAATCGCCAAAAGTGGAGGGTGCTGCTTTGAAGAACCTTTCTTCATATAGGCTACAAGTTCAGTAATTTGTGATTTGGAAGACATATTATGCCCCATAAATATCAAACCACCAATTTGACCATTCTTTAAAAGGCCATGTGCAGCTTTTGATCCTTTATCATTTGGCGTAACCCCTTGAAAACCAAGCATCAGCATTTGCCCAATCATTTCTTTCAAAGTGGGTGCTGGCGCCGTTTTGTTAGTTGCTCCTAATACCATTAATTTAGAGTTGTTTTTAGAAGCAGCAAAGCTAACTGAAATTGGCAAAGAAAATACAACAACCAAGGCAACTAGAACCATGCTAACAAAATAGCATAGGGGCTTAGCTCTAGGGATGCCTTTAATGGCAAGAACATTAGTCTTATCAAAACAATCTGAAAGTGCTGATCGCTTATTATGCCGGTTAAATGACATAAAACTATTATTCAAATTTTCCATTTAAGCGCCTTAAATCTCTAAAATTGTCAAATTTTTGACCCGAAAACTCGCTAAACTGCGACTAACATATGAATATCATCATGAAAAGTTAAGTTAGTTCTATGCCTGTCTACTCATATCAGAGTATAGTCCGCAAGTGTGAAACGATAATCAAAGCAGATTGCCCCCAAATTTAGGCCTAAAATGAGGCCGCAAATTAGGTGAGCTTAAAACATGTCATTAAGATGATTTCGCAAATGCGATGGAGCCCTTTAGTGATATCAAGAATAAATAAAATGAATAGAGTAATAGCCGACAAGAAAGTCTTTTGCGAGTTGCAAGAGAAATCAATGATGGGTAAGAAAACACTAACTACACCGTTAAAGCTAACTCTGTGCCTTGCTTTTATTACTTTGTTTGGCTTTTCTTCCGTCTCAAATTTTGCCAAAGCGGCAGAAAGTTCGAGCCTTTTAGCTCGTAAAGGTAATGCGGCTTTAAAGAGAAAAGAAAACGAAAAAGCAATCCAATATTTTTCCGAAGCTCTATTCGCTGGTTCACTGGAAATTTATACCAAAGCCTCCATCTTAAATGATCGTGGATTGGCTTATAGCCGTATAAAAAAGTTCCATTTGGCATTGAAGGACTACAATAGGGCAATTGAAGCGTTCCCCGAATATGCAAAAGCTTATAACAACAGAGGGTTGCTTCTGCATCAATTGGGTCACGAAAAGGAAGCTATTAAAGACTTTAATCGTGCCATAGCACTTCATCCCTCCATGGGCGTGTCATATCATAACCGTGCAAATGCATTTTTAAAAGCCGGGGCAGAAAAACCCGCGTTTAGCGATTTTGGCAAGGCTGCAACTTTATTAGCTGACAAAAGCCCCGCCCATTTAGCCAGAGGACAAATACACTGGAAGCACATGCGCCACTACGCTGCATTGCGAGAATTAAATCTATCCTTAGAGAAAAATAAAAACCAGGCCCTTGCTTATTTTAATCGAGGACAAGTTTACCACTCACTAGGAAATAGAGTGCGTGCTATTCAGGATATTGCAAAAGCCAGTTCGTTAAATCCATCTGATCTTACTTACAAAAAACAATTGGCGATTATTTATCTTGAAAACAGGCAATTGCCAAATTCATCAAAATTACTCTCTCAGGTTTTGACTGAAGAACCTCTCAATGTAGAAATTATGATTTTGAGAGGGCGTATCAATGGTGAATTAGGGCGTTATCAAAAAGCACTTGAAGATTTGGATCAGGCTGTCTCTCTTGCAGCGAGTGCATCAGCCTTTGCAGAGCGGGCATTAGTACAGGCAAAAAACAGACAACCTGAATTCGCAATTTCTGATATCAGTGAATCAATTCAAAAAGCGCCTAAAACAGGGCGTTCATGGGCAGTGCTGGGAGATGCCGCACGGTTAAGTGATAAATTAATTGATGCTGAGCGTTATTATCTTGAAGCTTTAAAACGAGATAAAATGCAACCAAAAGCCCTAGCTGGTTTAAAACAGCTTGGCTTTGGATTGGATGAAGAAGAAGTTGAAAGTGTAGCTTCAATTGGCACGGACGTGAATGGTTGGTCAGTTCAAGAGCCTTCAAAAGGGCAATATGTTGCGATCAATCCACTCTATAAAAAATATAAGATTAAACTGGATTTATACGGCCCTAAAAAACCCAAAATTCTCGAATGGACAGTCCTTAAAGGAAATTACAAGGGCTATGGATTGTTACGCTACGATGCGGGAAGCAAAGATGAGAAGGCACCTATTGAGCATGTCGCAATTTTAAACCTGCGAAAGCAAAGAGTTGAAACGATTGAGCCCTATCGTTGGGGCACTAAAATTGCGAAATGGACCTGGAATCCCAATGATGTCATTATCAAAGATCCAGATGGCATAGAGAACAGGGTCACTTTAAGAGTGCCGGCTAGACGCAAACCTCCGCGTGTCGCAAGCCAAGACGAAGGAGCCTGGCACAGTGGTTTTTGGAATGCTGGCCCCAAAAAGAGGGTATCTAAGAAGAAAAGAAGACACAAAGTGCGGCGTAAAAAGAAGAAATCGCTCTTTGGTGGCATCTTTGGTTTCTAAAACATAGATCATTTAAAATGAATTGTTCGGAAACTCTGCGTATTAAATTACTACTCGTGTGAAAACGAGCGAGTACTCTTGCCAATTCTTCATCAAAACTGGCATTTTAAAGCTTGAGATTCTTAATTTTTAATATGGAATGATTATTACGCCTTATCTTCACAAAATTGTGTGAACCTGGAAGTGGTAAGAATATTCAAATTTTGCTATCTATTTGAAGAAGATAGTGAACCAGTAGCACTATATATAGAATTTAAGAGCTGTATTTTAAAAAGGCGCTATATTTAAAAAGGCTAAGTCACGTGAGT
>CAXIDO010000230.1:0-4724 GCA_964022745.1 uncultured Methyloligella sp.
CACCATCACCGACAACTGAGCACTGGTGATAACCATCATCACCAATCCACCAATAAGAACAACACCATTACGCAAAGCCTGACTAACACTTGCGCGAATTGCAGAATTTATGAGTGTCGTATCCGCCGCCAGACGGGACATAAGCTCACCGGAATGATTGGCATCAAAAAACTGCGCACTAAACCCAACCAATTTCTTAAACACATCAGCTTTAAGATCAGCAACAAGGCGCTCACCCAACCAATAGACACAATAAAAACGAAGCGCAGAGCTAATAAAGAAACTATAAAAATGAGAAGTTGAAAATAAGCATCAATACCCGCCCCATCGGTTGTAGAAATACCATGGTCAATCACTAGCCGAGAGGCAAAGGGCAGTGCTAATGTTGCCAATGAAGCAACAAGCAAAGCAAAGATTGTCAATCCAAGCATGAAAGGATAACGCTTCAAATAGGGAAGCAAATGTCCAAGCGGATGTACAGCCTTGAAAGAACGTTTCTTAGTTTGGCTTTCAGTTAACTCAATAGGCGCAACAGTCATCTAGATAATCTGAATTTCTTCTATAAATTTCAAAACGGAAACATTCACAATAATGATTATGTTCAGACAAGTCTATCCATACAACCCAAGTAAAAAGTTGAGATAGAGTTTAATCCGTGAATGATGTCTAGCTTATATGTGAAATTCAATAGAATTGAAACGAAAAGATTAAGCTTCAATCATAATAGAAGCTACTGCAGAGTATAATGCTGTCCACGCATGCCTTACATCTTCAGTAAAGTCAGAACCCAAACCTTCTTCAAGCGTCCAGACAAGGGCATCAGCAACAGGCACAAAATGATCCTCAACCACCCCATAGCCCTTGTGCTTGCGTCCCATGTCTTCCAAAATAGGGATCAGCTTATCTGCGTTATCCAGTGTGTTAACCAAAACCTTAAGAGCTCCCATTAACTTTTTCTTTTGATCCGTCAAATCATCTGAAAAGAGAGAGCGAAGCTCTGGAGATGCATCAAATAGCCGCTGATAAAACAGATCTGCAGCCACATCAGAAATTTCTTCTACACGGGCAAAGCTGGCTTTAACCAATTGTTTTTGAGCATCAGAGACCCCAAACAACTCTTTACCAGAGCTCGAAGAGCTAGTTTCGGCTGGCTCTTCGTGAGTAGATAATTCAGGAAGAGCTGAAGGTGCGTCATAGACTTCAGCAACTGAGGCACCACTATTTGCCTCATCCATAATCTTGGAGATATTATTTTCTAAATTACCGGCATGAAGATTAAGTGTCTTTAAAATTTCACCGATTTCTTCAGTAGCTTCTTTCGTCTGTTCCGCGAGGATTTTAACCTCACCAGCAACAACAGCAAAACCTTTGCCACTTTCCCCTGCCCGCGCCGCTTCAATCGTCGCATTTAGAGCCAATAGATTGGTCTGTCTTGTAACCGCATTAATTTGCGCAGCCACCCCTGAAACCCGGTCAATCTGCTCTTTGAGGCTAACAACCTCTTTTTCGCTATTTTCAATATTATTTTTAAGAGCAGCAGAATAGGTCATGACATATCCATTTTTAATGCATCTATAAAGACTAGAAAGCCTAAAACTAGAAAGTTCCAAGACAAGCACATCAGTTAGAGAAAGTTCATTTATTAAGATATGCGCAATGCAAGTAAATAAAAGCTTAATTTTTATCATAGCCCGCTGTTCTTTTTGCGGCTTTATAACCTTTTCAAAACCTCTTCTCTTAGCAAAGGCAAGTACTCCTGCTCAAACCACAAATTTTTTTTCAACCAATGATTATTACGCCATGAGGGATGCGGTAAAGGAAGAAACAAAGGCGAAGAATTTGATGAGAAAAAGGATTGATAGTTTTTGACAACTTCATACAAAGGCATTTTTGCAAATTCAGACAAGCTTGTATGGCCTTTTAAATGATAAGCCATGGCATATTTCCCAACCAAGAGGATTAAATCAAGTTTTGTTAAATGCGAAAACAAGCCAGCGTGCCAATGAGCAGAACATTCCGGTCTAGGTGGTAAATCAGCCCCTTTAGCGGTTTGCCCAGGAAAACAAAACCCCATCGGAACAATCGCCAGTTTTTTGTCATCATAAAAAGTGACATCATCAACCCCGAGCCATTCACGCAACCGGTCACCTGAAGCATCCGTAAAAGGCCTACCAGAAAGATGTACTTTTGTCCCCGGCGCCTGCCCACAAATCGCAATTCTTACAGTCTGTGAAACTTGTAAAACAGGTCGAGGCTTGTGTGGAAGAGGTGTTTTAACAGGACGGTCAACACAAATACGGCACGCTCTAATATCGCAGACATATTTTTCTAATTTATTAGAAATATCCAAACCTCACAAATTTGAAGAAAAAGATCACATAAATCTGAATTGGCAGATCAGAAGTCTTGCTCCATTATAAAGGAAATCGCGCTAACTGATATCCCAGTTTTGCTCTGTGACAAATCACACAGAACGAATGTTTGAATTTTCTTATTGTGTATTTGAAGTGCAATCCTGATAAATAAGGAGACAAAATCATGTCACCCCTCTTAAAAACACACAGCTTATCGACGCAGTCTAGAACAATGATTTTACTAAGCTTAATCATTTTTGCGTCATCTCTATTTCTACTAACAAAAGACGCGTCAGCTGGGCGATATAAATTAACCTGCAAAGGTCCATATCAACTAGTACAAGGTAATTTAATCGCAACTCCCCCTTGCGAAAATGCCTATATAGCAAAAGTAGCCCAATCATATGGATATAAAGTCTCTGTGAAACAATATCCATAAAAAAATAGAAATCTGCCAACATATCGGACATGATTCACGCATCAGTGAATATTGTGACCAATATAATGATATTGGAACACCGAGTTTTGGTCGTTAAGACTGGCAAAGATTAGCAATTACGAACATATTTTATGCATATGCCATTCTATAAGCACAATTTTTAAAGCATTATCCCTTGCGTCTTAACTGATTTACGGGATAATGCTTCACCATGAAGAGAAAAAATGTAACAGCAAGGCTACCAGCCTCTTTAAGACAACATTCAAAAAGAATGTTTCTAATCTTAGCCTTATTCTGTTCAAGCTTCATCGCTGGTTGTGGTGGCCTCGGTTATACGCCGCCACCAGGTGCCAAATTAGGCGACGCCTTCCTCAGCTTAAAAATTACTACTGATAATAAAGGACGTATGCCTCAAGGCGCAGATGTCGTCATCAGTATAGAAAATGCATCTGCTGAAAACCCAAAGGACCAAGTGATCATCGGTGATGTTGTGAAACTTTCACAAGGGGACACAGGCGTAAAAGTCAATTTTCCAATAGATCAAAATCGCTTGGAAGACTGCGGTAAAACCAAGAGCTGCTATATTTATGTTAAGATCGTAAAAAACGGCACAACTTATTATAACACTACAACCCCAGCCCCTTACAAAGCTGGTCAAATCAAAGCCGAAATCACCATCTCCAAAGCCAGCTAGAGCGTTGCATTAAATTCATAAAAAAGCAGAATGCTCTAGGTCACAATCAGACCGAAATATATCGAAGATCGGAGAAATTGCGCGCAAAACAAAGACCAAACCCTATTTTCGAAGTAATGATTTCGGCAAAGTTCCCCGCTTTAACATCCGCTTTCTCAAAGCCAACCACCTCTTGCAAGAGGGACGTTTCAAATTACACCGCACACGTATCTGAGGCCCGTTTTGAACAACATCACGGCGCGATTTTTTTAATAGCGCTTTATATTTCTCTTTAAGCTTCCCCACCCAAGATAAACTTGCCAATTGAGGGACGGCCTGACTGCCAAGCGGTAGCGGCTGTAAACAGCCCTGTTTCACAAAGTTTGGATCATCAACAAATGCTTCAGATGTATAAATCTGATACCCAGACTGACAGACCATAATTGAAGGAAGTGTACGCTTTTCATTGAACCCAATATAGACCGGCTGCATGACCTGCCAAAATTTTTTGTATTTATGGTCTTTATGTTGTTGCCAATTTTGCTGAGTAAATCGAAATGGAAAAATATGTATGGGGATGAGCTTTTGCCCCTTGCGAAGCGCAATAGACACCAAATCATAAAGAACCGACATCGGGCCATTTTTCAATGCATAACACCCAACTGAAGAACAGCCCCCATGAATGAGTAAAAAAGAACCTGTCCGCTTTGCTAGACCGTCAAAAATATTTGGAAACGCTAAATTTAAAGCACGTGGCCATTTTTTCGAATTCCAAAGAACGTCTTCAGCTGGCACATGATAAAACCCTTCTGGCGCTTGTTTATCTCCCTCAGCTATTTTAGGTCCCAATTTCCCTGAAAATTTGCAAATATCAAAACTCTTATAGAGCTTATAAGTCGCCCCAGATTTCAACCAGACTTCAAGAACTTTTTCTTGCTTAAATAAACGCAGATACAAGCGGCTTGATCCTTTGAACCCAAACGCTTCTAACCTTTCTTGCTCTCTCATCTCACTTGCTCGTGGCAATTCTTCAGCGTGAACTCCAAATGAAACAAAAAAGGCAATGAATAAGCTAAAAAGAATTGTGACTTTTAAAGACCATCTACTCAAAAGAACCTCTTCACAAAGCTGTTATCAATTATCAGATAAAATGAGATGACAAACCCATATTAGACGCTCACACTAATCACAGATAAATTAAGTAGGATGATTAAATCTAAATAAAGACATTCTAGCTCATGATCATCTTATATGGATC
>CAXIDO010000231.1:0-4719 GCA_964022745.1 uncultured Methyloligella sp.
CACGAGCAGCATCAGACTTAGTCTGAGTGTCGCCTGTTACATATTTAACCTTTTTACCAAGGATGCCGTTACCCTTAAGCTCTTTTGATGAAAAAGTTTTCATCATGCCAGCATCACCGCCACCATTGAGGTGTTCAACGGCAAGTTTAAAAGCACGAAGCTCGTCAGCACCTTCATCAGCATACGGGCCTGATTGAGGCACGTTAAAACCAAGCGTGACTGTGCCACCCTTAGGTTCATTTGTATAAGCTGCTGCTGAACTTGTGAAAATTGTAGGCATTGTTAAGCCAGCACCAACAACGGCACCAGACTTCAACACACCACGACGAGTGAGTTGTTTTGACATAGATTTCCTCCCAGAATTCTTGTGTATGTGGATGAACGGAACGTCTTAACGCGTCTTAATCCATCAATGTCATTAGACAATACTAAAGTAGACCAAGGAGTAAAGAATGCAATAAATATTTGTTTTAATTGTACTTTTTTGTAAATAATTATAATTTGCTTTTTACCTGAATGTAAATTAATTTACAGAATGTGCTTTAACACCTTAAAAAATAAGGAAAAAAGAAATGTCCCGCACACTGATCGGAACTAGAATTCGCGAACGACGCAGAGCAAAGAAAAAAAGTCAGTCAGGTCTTGCTCAAGAGGTCGGTATTTCAGCGTCTTACTTAAATTTGATCGAACATAACAGGCGAGGAATTGCCGGTAAGACATTGCTTGCAATCGCAAAATCGCTCGAAATAAATCCACGAGATTTATCCGAAGGCGCCGATCAAGGCTTAATTGATAAAGTCAAAGAAGCAATCGCTAAAAACAGACACATCCCATCTGAAGTCGAACGTCTGGAAGAATTCATTGGGCGATTCCCTGGCTTTGCGCGACTAATAGAACGCCTATTTGACCTCGGGCAACAGCAAGACCAAAACCTGCAGGCGCTATCAGATAAAATGAACAGCGATCCTTTCTTTGCCGAGGCCATCCATCTGATGCTTTCAAACATAACAACTATCCGATCAACTGCAGACATTTTGCAAAAAAACCCACATATCGAACAAAAATTGCACTCAAAATTCCTCTCTAATCTGTTGAAAGAAAGCGAACGTTTATCCCAAACAGCCAGCGGAATACTCGAACATTTCGAACAAACCCATTCACAACAAGATAAATTAGCGGATCAAACAACACTCGACACGTACCTGGAAAGCAATCACTACCACCTCGAAATCCTTGAAACAGGAGATGCCTCCCCCACCGAAATTATCGAAGAGCTGGAAATAGAAACAGAAGAACAAAAAAATGCCCTGGGGGTTTTACAAGAATATGAAACCATGGCCCAAAAGTTTCCATTACAGAAATTTCTAAATAAAGCGGAACAGTTAAAATACTCCCCACTAGAACTCGCCGCCTACTATAAAACCGACTTACGCAGCATCTTTTATCGCTTGGCCCATCTACCAGAAAAAAGCACTTTGCCTAATTGGGGCTTACTCGAATGCGATGGATCAGGTGCCGTTCTATACCGCAAACAATTAACAACTCTAAGCCTGCCTCGCTTTGGTAGCGCCTGTCCCTTATGGCCTATTTACCGAAGTTTCAGTCAGCCAATGCAACCAATTTGCGCATTATTAGACATGCCCACCGGCGAAAGGTTTCTAACATATGCAGTTGCTCAATTTAATGACTTAGGCTCTCTCGGTGTGCCGGGCACTCTAAAAGCATCAATGATCATCACCCAGGATTACGACCAACTCATTGCTAAAACTGCACTCACCTCATTACCTCAACTCTCAGTTGGCCTCCAATGCTCCGTCTGCCCAAAGCAAGAATGCAAGGCCAGACGCGCAACTTACATTCTCGGTTAAAAAACCAAAAAGAGCATCATAATGAAACTGCGACAATATATTCATAGGTAAACATAATCATACGTTCGAACGGTTTTTATAAACAATAACACTTGCCTCAAAATCAAATCTAGTTAAGCTAAACAGCATGCTTTGGGAGGAGCTTGTGTCAAAATCTGTTTTAATAATCGAGGATGAACCCTTCATTCTTGAAGCACTTTCCTTTCTACTAGAGAGAGAAGGCTACGCTTTGTCATCGTTCTCTGATGGTGAAGGCTGCGTTGATTACATTAAAAAAATCAAACCTGATTTAATTATTCTAGACATGATGCTCCCTAACATTAGCGGTATGCAAATCCTTGAAAATTTAAGGAGTTCACAAGAATTTCAATCGCTACCTGTTTTAATGTTAACGGCAAAAGGACAAAGAAGAGATCGGCAAGCCGCAGAGAATGCTGGTGCCAGCCTCTTTATGACAAAGCCTTTTTCAAATGATGAAATCATAGCCAACGTCCACAAACTATTGAATTGAGGCTCACATAATAATGAGCAAACCTTCCTCCTCCATAAATAAGAAAAGAGCAAAAAGAAAAATCAAAGAGCTTGCTTTTATACTCCCGGCACTCGGGGTTTTCTTCTTCCTAAGCCCCTTCATCAACACAATAATCTCATCAGACACATCTACAGATATAAGAGAATTGCTTTATTATATTTTCGGCGCTTGGGGCTTATTAATTGCAGGGGCATACGGCCTCTCACGCAAATTAACAAATGAGGAAGACAAAGAATAATGCTCTCATTTAATTTGCTAGTTAGCATATGCATCATATACGTTATATTCTTGTTCGGCGTTGCTGCCTTTGCTGAACGCCAGGCTGAGAAAAATAAACTTTCATTCCTCACCTCCCCTATCGTTTACACTTTATCAATCTCAGTCTACTGCACAGCCTGGACTTTCTATGGCGCTGTAGGTTACGCGGCACAAAATGGTCTGGAATTTCTCACAATTTATCTCGGCCCCACTCTTCTCTTCATTGGCTGGTGGTGGTTATTGCGTAAACTTGTTCGCATCGGTCGAAAACAGCGCATCACATCAATTGCAGATTTAATTTCATCACGGTATGGCAAAAGCAATTCACTAGGCGTCCTCGTCACACTTCTAGCAGTTATTGGCTCCACTCCCTACATAGCCCTACAACTCCAATCACTCACTTTAAGCTTCGCTGTATTTACTTCAAATTCCGCCAACAGCGCATCTCCCGCAATTACAGCCCTCTTTACTGCAGCCGGCCTCGCTGTCTTTACAATTGTTTTCGGCACAAGAAATCTCGACGCCAATGAACAGCACCACGGCGTTGTCACAGCCATTGCCGTTGAAGCTATTGTTAAACTAGTGGCCCTTTTAACCGTTGGAATTTTTGTTGTCTGGGGTGTCGCCGATGGCCCAACAGATATAATGACAAGAATATCTGAAAAGCTCCCACAAAATGAGAGCCTTTTCACTCCCAAATGGTTCACCCTCATTTTTCTCTCGGCCACTGCCATCATCTGCTTACCGCGAATGTTTCAGGTTGTCGTTGTTGAAAATTCAGCAGAAAAACACTTGGCCACAGCAAGCTGGGCCTTTCCGCTCTACATGCTTTTAATGTGTTTATTCGTCTTACCCATCGCAGTCGCAGGGCTCGACATTCTACCCGAAGGCTCCAACCCTGACCTCTTTGTACTCACTGTCCCTCTGGCTGTTGGACAAGAAGAGCTCGCTGCTCTTGCTTTCCTGGGCGGTTTTTCTTCCGCAACCTCAATGGTGATTGTCGCTGCCATCGCCCTCTCGACAATGGTCTCAAACCATATAGTCTTACCACTCTGGCTTTATGGTGCTCAAAGTAAAAATCCAGAAAGTGACGATGTTCGCTCCGTCCTCTTAAGAAGCCGGCGGATCAGCATTGCCGGCATCCTAGGCTTAGGTTATCTCTATTATATCTTCACCGGCGGCACGACAGCGCTAGCATCTATTGGCCTTATCGCCTTTGTCGGGGTTGCTCAAATTTTGCCGGCACTCTTAGGCGGCCTCTTTTGGAACAACGCCACCAAATCAGGCGCCATAGTCGGCCTAATCTCAGGTTTCTTCCTCTGGATATACACTCTATTCTTACCAAGTTTCGATGGAGGCTTCATCCTCACGAAAGATATACTAGACTATGGCCTCTTTGGCATCAGCGCATTAAGACCACAAGCTCTCTTTGGATTAAACATAGATGACCCCTTAATCCACGCAGTCTTTTGGTCACTATCATTTAACACATTAAGTTTCATCACAGTTTCACTCCTAACCACTCAAAAATCGCTAGAGCAATTACAGGCAGTACAATTTATCAATGTTTTTGATCACACATCCAACAGCCGCACATCCAGACAAATCGCAACACCAGAAGACCTCTTCATTCTTTCACAAAGAATTCTTGGAAGACAGGAAACAACAAAACTCTTCAATCAAATTGCAGAAAGTCAGGGCAAAAAAAGTGGCCTACCAGATCCAACAGGTTCGTTTATCGAGACCTTAGAAAAAGAATTCTCAGGCTCTGTTGGTGCAGCAACTGCTCATGCAATGATTGGTCAAATCACCGGCAGCGACTCAGTCTCTGTTGAAGAACTCATAGCTGTTGCTGACGAAACAGCACAAATCATGGAATACTCCGCTCGACTTGAGCGCCAATCAAAAGAACTTTCTAAAACAGCAAATGAATTGCGCAAAGCAAATGAAAAGCTAACTAGTCTAAGTCAACAAAAAGATGATTTTTTAAGTCAAGTCAGTCATGAACTTCGCACACCTATGACAAGCATCAGATCATTTTCAGAAATCTTAAAAAATGAA
>CAXIDO010000232.1:0-4718 GCA_964022745.1 uncultured Methyloligella sp.
TGGTTGAAAAGAAGCGTGACGAAAAAGAAGCGGCACGTGATTAGAGCAGCTTTATTTTCTCTCACGGGCTTTTAAGTTGTGCTTCGGATGCCCACTACGCATCCGCACTGGTGCCATGTGCGTGCTCCGAAGTAGAGCACTCCCTTCTTCGTTGAGCTTTTAAGAAGCTTTTCTTATGAATTCAATATTATGCGATATGCATCTAAATGAACTTAACACCTATTTTCGCGCAGATGCCTTTGAAGAAGTGGTACTCTTTGCACTTTTCTCAACTTTTCTAATTTGTTTCCTTGTGATAGTTAGTGGTTTGTTTACATAACTCTATTTGGGGTTATGAGAAAAACAGTTTTTTCTTAATTCTTTTCAATGATGTTTAAAAGCTCATTGAAGTTTAAAGGCGCACTGCGCCGTTTTTATAGGGGTGGTTTATGTTTGATCTAAAGTGGATCCGTGAAAATAGTGATGCCTTTGATGCGGGGCTAGCAAAGCGTGGAGCTGCGCCTCTTTCAGCAGACATTTTGAAGATTGATGGCGAGCGCCGTGATCATTTAAAGGCCTTGCAAGATGCGCAGGCTAAAAGAAATGCTGCATCTAAAGAAATAGGCAAAGCAAAAGCCTCTGGTGATGAAGTGGCTGCAACTGCGGCTATTGCCGAAGTTGCAAAGATTAAAGAGTTTATTCAAAATGGTGAAGAAACTGAGCGCGAGATAAATGATCGATTAAATGCGCTTTTATCTTCCATACCTAATTTGCCGCATGAAGATGTGCCGGTTGGCAATGATGAAGATGATAATGAACTTGTTCGCACAGTTGGTGAAAAACCTTCTTTTGATTTCGAACCCAAAGAGCATTTTGACATTGGTGAAGCGCTGGGCTTGATGGACTTTGAAACGGCTGCGAAAATGTCTGGTAGCCGGTTTGTTGTTTTATCTGGTGCTCTTGCCAGGTTAGAGCGCGCGCTTGCACAATTTATGCTTGATTTACAAACAGGTGAGCATGGGTATACGGAAGTTTCCCCTCCAACTTTGGTGAAAGCCAATGCGCTTTATGGGACTGGTCAATTGCCGAAGTTTGAAGAAGACCTCTTTAAAACAACAGGTGATCATTACCTTATTCCCACGTCTGAAGTACCGCTAACGAACATTGTGGCTGATAGCATCATTGATGAAGAATATTTACCGCGCCGGTTTACTGCGTTTACGCCTTGTTTTCGATCTGAAGCGGGGTCTGCTGGGCGGGATACGCGGGGCATGATCCGCCAGCATCAGTTTATGAAAGTTGAGATGGTTTCAGTGACGACACCTGAAAACTCCGGGGACGAGTTGGAGCGCATGACTGGCTGTGCCGAAGAAGTGTTAAAACGTCTTGGGCTTTCGTACCGCGTTATGAAGCTTTGTACTGGTGATATGGGCTTTGGAGCACGGCGCACTTATGATCTTGAAGTTTGGTTGCCGGGCCAAGATATGTACCGCGAAATTTCAAGCTGTTCTGTTTGCGGTGATTTTCAAGCGCGTCGCATGAATGCGCGCTATCGTGTTGAAGGTGAAAAAGGCGGCCGTTTTGTCCATACGCTCAATGGTTCTGGTCTTGCTGTTGGTCGGACTATGGTTGCTGTATTAGAAAATTATCAACAAGCTGATGGCAGTGTAGTTGTTCCTGAGGTTTTAAAACCTTATATGGGTGGAATAGACGTCATTAAAGCTAATTAACTTACTTGCTAAATAATGAGCTGGCCTATTGAGATGACGGTTTTTTAAATTCGAAAATAAACAACCCTAAAGCGGAGTGCTTTTCTTTATGCGAATTCTTGTGACAAATGATGATGGGATTGATGCTACAGGAATTAAAGTTTTAGAAGGCATTGCCCGCGAGCTATCTGATGATGTTTGGGTTGTGGCGCCGGCGCTTGATAATAGTGGTGTGTCTCATTCGCTGACTTTGCATGAGCCCCTGCGCCATTCTCAGCATGATGAAAAAACCTTTTCTATTCAAGGCACACCAACCGATTGTGTGATTATGGGGGTACGCAAGTTTTTAGGAAGTACGCCGCCAGACCTTGTTTTGTCGGGCATTAATCATGGTCAAAATATAGCTGATGATGTGACATATTCGGGGACGATTGCGGGTGCATTTGAAGGCTCTTTGCTTGGCATCCCTTCCATTGCAGTTAGTTTAGCAACAGGGATTAAATCTCCTCAATCAGTGAATTGGGAAACCCCTAAAACCCAGGCAGCTTCGTTAATTTCTACCCTTGTAGAGGGGGGGATAAGCGCTGATATTCCGTTGAATATTAACTTTCCTGATTGTGCACCTGAAGATGTAAAAGGGAAACTGATTACAGTTCAGGGCAAGAGAGATCAAGGCTTGTTGCGCATTGATACGCGGCAAGATCCGCGTGGGCGTGACTATTTCTGGTTTGATTTTGAGAGAAAACTTTCAAAACCAGCAAAAGGAACAGATCTTTGGGCGGTTTATAATGATTATATTTCAATCACGCCTTTGCATCTTAATCTAACTCATCATGAAAGTTGTCATGCGCTTACGCAAAAATTCAATGATGTCTGAGGGTTATAGGTTATAACCCGTTTTCTTCTCAGTCTGCCGCTTTTAAATCACATTCATGAGTAAACTTATGATTTGATGCTGTTTTATCATGTCTTTTGGGATGGACTGATGAAATGGGGTAATTGTGCAAGCTTGAGTGGTTTATTGAACGCTCTTAAAAGGCTTGTTGGTGGGCAGGCTGATTGAACTTCAATTGGTTTCAATTGCTATATGATGCATCTTTCTAGGTTTTTAAGGCCGCGATGTTAATAAAATCTTAACCATAACTATTGAGGTTAATAGCTCAAATTGTAACTATTAAGGTTTTGTTAATCTTTCGCAGGCTTAAATTTAACTATGTTAGAAGTGGGCAGTTCCACTTTTGTTTAGTATGCGTGATAGAGGCCTGTTGTGAGTATAGTAACGCGTTTAACAATGATTGTGGCTATGTGTGTGGGGTTACCAGCATGTAGTTCAAATATGACCCGGTTTGATCCACCAAGTTTGGGGATGAAACAGAGCGGAATTTCTGAAGACACCCCGATAAATGGTAACAGAGCTCAGCGCGATCAATCTGCTGATAGATCTTATGCGCAGCCAGATTATCGTCAATCTCAATATAACCGAGATTTCAAACAATCTGATTATCAAAGATCTGCTGATCGTTATAATTCTGGTAAGAACCAGTATAATAGTGTTCGCTCAAATGATTATGGTCGTAATGATTATAAAGATTATCGTCAGCAATATTCTCAAAAGCAATATGCTGAGAATAAATACAGTCAAAACAGATTTAATAATTCGCAAGATGGCTATCAGCCTAAGAAGATCTATAAAGATTATTCTGACCGCGATGTTTATGATACAAAGAGCACGCCTGATAGTCGACGTGCTTATGATAACCGTTTCCAAAATAGAAATGGTTATGATCAGAATTCTGTTCAACGTGAGCAATTGCCTGATATTCAGCAATCAGCACAGCGCGTTGAAACTCGCGATCAGCCAACTCGCAAAGTAACCACTTATCGTTATGTGCCGCAAAATACGCGCAAAGAGAGTGATTACCAGCAACCACGCCGCCAACCAACTTCTCAGAAATTTGTTGAGCATAGAGTTGTGCAGGGTGACACGCTTTATAATATTTCAAAACGCTATAACGTAAATGCGAATGATATTCGTAGTGAAAATAACATTGATGGTTCTGGTATCAAACTTGGTCAGCGGTTGCGCATTCCTGGTGGAAGCCCGCAAAATGTCGATGAAGTTTCTCAAAAGTTAGCAGAGAAAAGAACTGTTGTTGCTTCGCTTAAACCTGGTGATAGATACCGAGTGAAAAGCGGTGATACGGTTTATAGTATTGCGCGGCGCTCTGGTGTTTCTCCGCAAGATTTAGCTGATGCTAATGGGCTTGATGACGTTGGTCAGGTGAAGCTTGGCCAAGAACTGGTTATTCCTGGTAAGCACACTCAGAAGAGATCTCATAAACAACCTGTTCGTGTTGCTTCGATTGACCGTAAAGCCGGGCTTTCAAAGCTTGAACAGAAGTCATCAAAAGCTCCTGTTCCTGTTCGCAAGAAGCAGGTTGCGAAAAACAAGATTAAATCAGTTGATGCTGGTGTTTCGAAACGACTTTCAGGTCCGCATAGGTTTATGTGGCCAGTTGGTGGACGAATTGTTTCTAAATTTGGACGTCAGAAAAGCGGAACGATCAATGATGGTGTGAATCTTTCTGTTCCTGTTGGCACAAAAGTGAAGGCTGCTGAAAGCGGTGTTGTTGCTTATGCTGGCAATGAGCTTAAAGGTTATGGAAACTTGATTTTAGTGCGTCATAAAAATAACTGGGTCAGTGCTTATGCGCATAACAGCAAATTACTTGTGAAACGCGGTGACAAAATTTCTCGTGGACAAGTGATCGCAAAATCAGGTAAATCGGGCACAGTGAACCAACCGCAATTACATTTTGAATTGCGCAAAGGCTCGAAGCCTGTCAATCCGATGAAATATTTGGCTATGAGATAGAGCGTTAAAGTCCTCTATTTAATAGATATTAGGTGTTTCTATTTTGTTGAAATTAAAAGTGTAATTTACTGATCCTTAGGATTGGTTTTTTGGGTGTCCAGGTGGCACCCTTTTTTTATAAATGACAGATATTAAACTGATGCTGAATGTTACTG
>CAXIDO010000233.1:0-4715 GCA_964022745.1 uncultured Methyloligella sp.
GTGCAGAAAAATAATCGTACTAAAATTTAGGCACTTAGGTTTTGAGAACTTTATCTGAGCTACATATTTGTCCGAAATACTTAACTTTCATAAATAAAGATTTTTCTGAACTGAAGCCCTATAGAGAATGAAAGCCCAACGCTTAATCATCTCTGAGTTCCTTCTTTGAAAGTTTGCCAACCATCGTTTTGGGAAGTTCTTCTCTAAACTCAATATCTTCAGGCAATTCAATTTTGGTCAACTTGTCTTTTAAGAACGCCATAAGCTCATCAGAAGATAAAGAACGACCTTCTTTTAATTTCACAAAGGCTTTTGGCGCTTCACCCTTATAGTCATCAGGCACCCCAATGACTGTGACTTCTTCTACAGCCTCATGCTTATAAATGGCATCTTCAACATGTCTTGGGTAAATATTATAACCTGAAGAAATAATCAGATCTTTCAGACGGTCAACGATGAATGTGTAACCATCTTCATCAATATAACCAATATCGCCTGTTCTAAAAAACTCTCCAACAAACACATTATCGGTTTCTTCTTTAGCATTCCAGTAGCCCGGCATGACTTGAGGTCCAGTTGCGCAAATCTCACCTTTCTCTCCAAGTGGCATCTCAATGGACGGGTCTTCAAGGGAGCGAATAGAGATAATGGTATTCGGCAAAGGAATACCGATAGAGCCTGGTTTCATCACCCCGGTCGGTGGGTTGCAGGTCAAAACAGGTGATGTTTCAGAAAGACCATAGCCCTCAACCAAAGTTGCCGGGCATATTTGTGCAAATTCATCAATCAAATCAGGAGGAAGAGGGGCTCCACCAGAAATACACAGCCTTAAATGTTTTAACTCCTCAATGGGAGCTTTGTCTAAATTACAAAGAGCATTAAAGAGCGTCGGTACACCTGGCATTAAAGTAGGGCGCTCCTTCAACATGAGCTTTAAAGCATCTTTCATTTCAAATTTAGGCATTAGGAGCAAACGCGCACCAATCCCAATCCCTAAATTAAGAACTACCGTCATCGCAAATACATGGAAAAATGGCAAAATACCCATCGTGACCTCTTCCCCTCTACGCAAAGTAAGGCAGGCCCGCATGATTTGCTCTGTTTGTATGGAAATATTCTTATGAGTCAGCATCGCACCTTTTGGACGGCCCGTCGTACCACCCGTATATTGTAGAACGGCAATATCAGTTTCAGGGGTAATCTCAACGGGAGAAAGGGTTGCGTTGGTCTCAAGTAAATCTTCTTCGAAAATACACTTATCAACCTGAGAAGACGCTGAAATTTTGGCCAGATCTTTCCCTTTAAAGAGTTTAAAAAGCAGAGATTTGACAGGAGGCAATAAAGAAGGAAAAGAAGCGACAATAGTACGGCTTAATACATTATTAACCATAAGCGTTTCGCATTTATCAAATAACAGTTCCAAATCAAGGGTGACCATGAGGCTGGTTTCACTGTTTGTGACCTGAAAAGAAAGCTCTTCAACTGTATAAAGAGGATTATAGTTAACAACTGTTGCACCGGTCTTTAATATGGCAAAATAAAAGCACACATAAGTAGGGCTGTTTGGGAGGAATAAACCAACCTTGTCTCCCTTACCAATCCCCATTTCTTGGAGGGCTGCGGCCAATTTATTCACTCTTGTACCAATTTCCTGATAGGTAATGTCCTTCCCAAGGAATGAGGTGCAAGTTAAAGAGCTGTAGGCGCTAACTGATTGATCTAGCAGTTGAAAATGAGGTTTTCCAACAAATTCTCCAGCCCAGTCCACTCCTTCAGGGTAACATTTTTGCCACGGAAATTCAGAATTTGTGTTGTTGATGCTTGATTTTTTTTCCATTTTATGCGCCTTTTGCCAGCCAAGTGGGAGATGTTGAACAATGATCAGGCTAATAGGCCTGTTCAAAGAGGAAGCAACACACTATATGAAATTCATAATAGCATGAAATTTGTTCCCCTTAAATGTGTGAGTGGCGTGCGCGTTAATAGCACATTAAAGGATCATATATATTGCTATAAAACTTAAACCCAAAAAGACAATCAAAACGCATTTTAACGTTATTCAAAAAGTTTTCTTGCGCTTTTCGAGGGTCTAATTTAGCACTTACATTTAAGAGTAATGTTTTATTTGCTCAAATGTTGCAAATAATGATGCAAAAGTTGCGTAAGATGCAAATGTTGCGAATGAAGGAGAGCGGCATATGGAAGATGTGGCACAAAAAATTATTGATATTTTGAAAAAAAATATGAAAGAACCACCGGAAACAATTCCGATGGAAACACCATTAAGTGAACTTGATATCGAGTCACTTGACCTGGCTGTTATTGTTTTTGATATCGAAGATACATTCGGTATTGAAATTCCATACAACGCCAATGAAGAAGTTGAAGACTTTAAAACTGTGGGTTCCGTAGTTGATAAAGTGAAAGAACTTGTTGCAGCTAACGGCTAATAGTTCGGATAAAGCAGGGAACTGCTGCAAACGAGGCTATAAACAAGTTTATCTTTTTTCGAGTAGAAAGGTTTTAAGGGACTTAACTTTTTTAAGTCCTTAAAAATTGAATGAGTAATCAACAAACAAGGCGTGTCGTTGTAACCGGGACTGGCGTTGTATCGTCTCTTGGCATAGGTACTGACAAATTCTGGTCTGGTATCAAAAACCATGAATGCGGTATTGAAGACGCTAAAACTTACAATACAGAAGACCTGCAAATCAAAATAGCTGGTGAAGTAAAAAATTTCGATCCCAAAGAAGAAGGGCTGACAAAGCAATTCCTCATGGCCGATCGTTATTCTCAATTTGCCGGCATAGCAGCACGAGAAGCTGTCAAACAATCCGGTATGGAAATGCCACTATCCCCGGAAGACGGCATGCGTGCAGCAGCCATCATCGGCTCTGGTGTTGGTGGTATCAACACATTGGAAGACAGCTATCGTGGTCTTTTTGAGCTGAAAAAACGGGCAACACATCCGCTAACACTGCTAAAAACCATTGGTTCATCAGGTCCAGCACATATCTCAATTGAGTATGGCATCAAAGGCCCTTGTTTTGGTGTTGTAAGCGCATGCTCAACCGCAACTCACTCCATCGGTCTTGTTTACAACATGATCAAATCAGGAATGGTTGATTTCGGTCTGGGCGGTGCAGCTGAAGCTTCATTGGCTTGGGGTACAACCAGAGCGTGGCAAGGAATGCGTGTTCTTAGCCCTGTTGGTCTTTATCCTTTCTCTAAACACCGTAACGGTACTGTTTTAGCTGAAGGTGCAGGCATCCTGATGCTGGAAGAATATGAGCACGCTAAAGAACGCGGCGCGAATATCCTTGCTGAAGTTAAAGGCTTTGGCATGACAGCCGATGCAGCTGACATGGTCAACCCTGATATTGATGGAACAGCTGGTGCAATGGATCTAGCATTGAAAGATGCAGACCTCTCTCCAAGTGATATTGATTATATTAACGCACATGGCACAGCGACTGTCGTTAACGACATCAATGAAACTCGTTCAATTAAACGCGTTTTTGGTAATAGTGCGAAAGATACGCCTATTTCTTCAACCAAATCCATGCATGGCCACGCTCTCGGCGCTGGCGGCGGCATTGAAGCGGTTGCGTGTCTGAAAGCTATGGAAGATAACTACCTGCCAGCAACGGTAGGCTTTGATGAGCCGGGCGATGAATGTGATCTTGATTACATACCAAATGAAGGCCGTTCATCAGAAGTAAACTACACTATGTCAAATAGCTTCGCCTTTGGCGGCTTGAATGCAGTGCTAGTCTTTGGACCATCACCTGCTTAATTCAAACAAGAATTTAAAAGATAATAAAAAAGGGCTCGTTTTACGGGCCCTTTTTTGTTGTGCTTCATAAGCATCTTACCAAAGAAGAGAGTGCTCCATTGAGTAGCACACTAAGCTGGTTGCAGAAAAGCCGCCGCCCCTCGGAGGAGGCCTATGAGCTTCAGCAAGGCGGTTACTGGTGGGCAACCTAGAGCACCACTAAAAAGCAATAGCCGTGAGTGATACTAAGCAGTTGCTAGTAAACATTCTGAGTTGCGACTTTAAGAGAATAACCGTTGAAATATACGAAGAAGGAGCATTGCCCTTTTCGGGCAATGAGACATGGCGAAGCTTTCGCGCAGCCCGGCGCAAGTGCCGCCTCTCGGAGGCCTATGAGCTTCAGCTCATAGAATAGCCGTGAGAGATATAAAGCCCTTATTCAAACAGGCTTGAAACAGATTTTTCACCAGATGTGCGGGCAATCGCTTCACCAATTAGTGTTGAAATAGATATAACGCGAATATTATGTGCGACACGAACCGCTTCAGTGGATTGAATACTATCAGTTATCACTAAATTTTTCAGCGAAGACGAAGTCACTCTGGCGACAGCACCACCAGAAAGTACGCCGTGTGTGATATAAGCACTTACTTCGCTGGCTCCGCGCGCCAGGAGCGCATCAGAGGCATTACATAATGTGCCGCCGCTATCAACAATGTCATCAACCATAATGCACTCATAGCCTTCAACATCACCAATCACGCTCATCACTTCAGATTCGCCCGGACGCTCTCTGCGTTTATCAACAATAGCAAGAGGCGCGTTAATGCGTTTAGCCAAGTCTCTGGCGCGTACAACGCCGCCAACATCAAGAGAGACGACCATAACCTTGCTACGGTCAAAATTTTCTTTGATGTCTTTCACCATTGTGGGAGCTGCA
>CAXIDO010000234.1:0-4711 GCA_964022745.1 uncultured Methyloligella sp.
TATGAGATTCCGCGTTTCTGTTACCATGAGAGATTGTCAATTGCAGGCAACTGCCGCATGTGTCTTGTTGAAGTCAAAGGCATGCCAAAACCAATTGCCTCATGTGCAATGAATGTAAACGATCTGCGCCCTGGCCCTGAAGGTCAGCCTCCAGAAATTTGCACAGTCACACAGCCAGTTAAAAAAGCACGTGAAGGTGTGATGGAGTTCTTGCTCATCAACCACCCATTAGATTGTCCAATTTGCGATCAGGGCGGTGAATGTGATTTACAAGACCAAGCCATGGCATATGGTGACAATGCAAGCCGTTATGATGAAAATAAGCGCGCTGTTGAAGATAAAAATATCGGTCCATTGATCAAAACACAAATGACCCGCTGCATTCACTGTACGCGCTGTGTTCGTTTCATGACTGAGATTGCAGGTGTTGAAGAATTAGGTCTTATTGGACGCGGTGAAGATGCTGAAATCACAACTTATCTTGAAAAAGGCATCACGTCAGAGCTTTCAGGTAATGTGATCGACCTTTGCCCAGTTGGCGCGCTAACCTCAAAACCATTTGCGTTTACAGCACGGCCTTGGGAATTGACCAAAACAGAAAGCATCGACGTAATGGATGCTGTTGGCTCAAACATCCGTATTGATAGCCGCTCTGGCGAAGTGATGCGCATCATGCCGCGCAACAATGATGCCGTGAATGAAGAGTGGATCTCAGATAAATCTCGCTTTGTTTGGGACGGCTTACGTAGCCAAAGGTTAGATCGTCCATACATCAGAGAAGAAGGCCAACTTCGCGAAGCCAGTTGGGATGAAGCTTTGGGTCTTGTTGCCAGCAACATGACATCAACAGTGCCACGCAAAGCAGCGATGATAGTTGGCGACTTAGCCACGGCAGAAGAAATTTTCTCATTAAAGCTTTTGGCTGAACGTCTTGAGTGGAAAAATATAGATTGTCGCCAAGATGGAACGATCCTGAATAAAAATTTAGGTGAATCATCCACACTCTTTAACAGCACCATAGAAGGTATTGATAAAGCTGATGCCATTCTTCTCATCGGCGCCAATACACGCCTCGAGACACCGGTCATCAACGCCCGTATTCGTGGGCGCTGGGCAGCTGGCTTAGTGCAAGTTGGCGTAATCGGTGCTGATGAAGATCTTACCTATGAAACACACCATATTGGTAACTCACCAGCAGATCTCTCTAAGCTAGATCATGGAGCCGGAGGCTTTGCAGAAATTCTACGCAATGCTGAAAACCCAATGATTATCATCGGTTCAGCTGCGTTAAAAGGCGAAGATGGGCTAAACAATCTTATCGCTGCGGCTAAATTAGCTGAAGGCTATGGCGCGATTAAACAAGGCTGGAATGGATTTAACATCCTCCACACAGCAGCCAGCAGAGTAGCAGGTCTCGAGCTTGGCTTTGTTCCTGAAGAAGGTGGTTTGCCAACAAATGAAATCGTCACACAGGCTAAAAACAATCAAATAGATTTTCTTTACCTCTTAGGTGCAGATGAAATCGACACTACTAATTTAGGTGATGCTTTTGTTGTATACCAAGGTAGCCATGGTGACGCAGGAGCCTCTTGCGCTGATGTAATTTTGCCTGGCTCTGCTTATACTGAAAAGAACGGCACCTATATGAATTTAGAAGGCCGCGTTCAGCATACAAACAGGGCTATCTTCCCACCAAATGATGCTAAAGATGACTGGGCCATTTTAAGAGCACTTTCAGGAGCCATCGGCAAACCATTTGGATTTAACAATTTAAATGAGCTACGCACACAAATGTACAACACCAACCCTAAGTTGGCCGCTGTAAACAGCTTAGAAAAAGCAGACAGCCAAGGTGTGATCAAGCTGGCATCAAAAGATATTGGCGATTTGTCGACACAACCACTTCCTGTTTGTGTTGAAGATTTCTATGACACAAACCCAATCGCGCGCGCGTCGAAAGTAATGACTGAAATGAGCGCTATTAAACAACAATCAGCAGAAAAGGCGACAGGCACCCATGACTGAGTTCATGACAACTTACGGCTGGCCCTTCTTTTGGATTGCATTGCATAGTCTTGCACTCATGGTGGGTCTATTACTTTTAATAGCCTATATACTTTACGCAGACAGAAAAATCTGGGCGGCTGTTCAGTTGCGCAAAGGACCAAACGTCGTTGGCGCGTTTGGTTTGCTGCAATCCTTTGCAGATATGCTCAAATTTGTTCTGAAAGAGCCGATCATTCCGTCTAAATCAGACAAATTTGTCTTCCTGCTAGCCCCAATTGTAACAACTGTCTTGGCACTGGCCGCATGGGCAGTTGTGCCGATCGATAAAGGTTGGGCAGTTGCCGAAATTAATGTCGGTATTCTCTATATTCTCGCTATCTCATCTCTTGAGGTTTATGGCATCATCATGGGTGGTTGGGCATCAAACTCTAAATACCCATTTCTCGGTGCTCTTCGCTCGGCTGCACAAATGATTTCTTATGAAGTTTCTATTGGCTTTGTAATCGTCACAGTGCTCTTGCTTGTTGGCTCTTTAAACCTGACAGATATCGTCATGGCTCAAAAGGGAGATTATGGCCTGTTGAACTGGCATTGGTTGCCATTGTTCCCAATGTTCATCGTCTTCTTCATTTCAGCCCTAGCCGAAACCAATCGTCCTCCATTTGATTTGCCAGAGGCTGAATCTGAGCTAGTCGCCGGTTTCATGGTTGAATATTCATCAACACCTTACATGCTCTTCATGCTTGGCGAGTATGTCGCGATTACATTGATGTGCGCATTAACAACCATTTTATTCCTTGGTGGCTGGTTACCACCAGTGGACATTGCACCATTTAATTTAATTCCAGGCTTTATCTGGTTCATCTTAAAAACCTTAGCGGTCTTCTTTATGATCGCTATGGTGAAAGCAATGGTACCTCGTTACAGATATGACCAGCTGATGCGTTTAGGATGGAAAGTGTTTCTACCTCTTTCACTCTTCATGGTCGTGGCAGTGGCAAGCGTTCTGCACTTCACTAAAGCTGGGGGGATGTAAATGGCGCTCGAAATGACACCAGCGTTATTGGGCTTATCATTGGGAGCAGCTGTAGGTGTGCTCGATTATATCGTACTGACCTTCATCGGCAATCAAATGGCCAAGAAAGCCATTGAACATGAAGCAACACCTGCAGAAACACGCCAGGTAACAAGTTTTATGAGAAATTTGGGTTTAATTTCTCTCATAATATTTCCAATCATCGGCTATTTTGCCGGTCCATATGTTTTCGGGTCGTACTTCGAAAGCGTAGGAGGATAAATCTATGACGCAATTTATCAAATCACTTTTCTTATGGGAGTTTGTTGGTGCGTTCATTTTGGCGATGAAATATTTTTTCAAACCAAAAGCGACCATCAATTACCCATTTGAAAAAGGGCCTATAAGCCCGCGTTTCCGTGGTGAACATGCGCTACGCAGATACCCTAACGGCGAAGAACGTTGCATTGCTTGTAAATTATGTGAAGCGATTTGCCCGGCCGGCGCCATTACAATTGAAGCGGGGCCAAGCCGCAACGACGGCACACGCCGCACCACGAGATATGACATCGATATGGTGAAATGTATCTATTGTGGCTTCTGTCAGGAAGCCTGCCCAGTTGAGGCTATTGTCGAGGGACCTAATTTTGAATTTGCAACAGAAACACGTGAAGAACTTTATTATGATAAAGACCGACTTCTTGCCAATGGTGATCGTTGGGAACGTGAAATTGCAGACAACATTCGCAGCGATGCGAAATTTAGATAGAGATTGAAAGGACACTAAAAACTATGCTTACTGCTCTGTTCTTTTATCTGTTTTCAGGCCTGTCAATTCTTTCAGGCCTTATGGTAATAGCTGCGAGAAATCCGGTTCATGCCGTGCTATTTTTGATCTTGGCATTCTTCAATGTCGCTGGACTTTTCTTACTGTTAGGCGCTGAATTCCTAGCCGTCATTCTACTCATTGTATATGTCGGTGCCGTTGCTGTGCTTTTCCTATTCGTTGTGATGATGCTCGATGTTGATTTCGCTGAATTGAAATCTGGCTTTTTAAGCTACTTACCTGTTGGGCTGATGATCGGCGGCGTGCTGCTATTAGAAATCATCATGGCAACCAGCGCGTGGGTCTTAAATCCTGCAATTTCAAAACTTGAGAAAAATACAGCTATAGATCAAAACATAACCAACACCGAAGCGTTTGGTCGTGTTCTCTATACGGATCATCTCTATTATTTTGAGGCGGCAGGTATTTTACTTCTAGTCGCTATGGTCGGCGCGATCGTCTTGACATTGCGGACACGAGAAGGTGTGAAACGACAGGATATCAGGGCGCAAGTTGCAAGAAATCCAAAAGATGCAATTGAAATAAAACAAGTTGAAACGGGTAAAGGCATTTAAGCGATTAAATCCAGATCCAAAAGAGAATTAGGGCAGCTTCTAGTTGCCAGAAATTAAGACGTAAGAGGGGGACAACCCATGGAAATCGGACTGTCACATTACTTGTCAGTCGCGGCAATTTTATTCACACTCGGTGTGATTGGCATTTTTCTAAATCGGAAAAATGTGATCATCATTTTGATGTCAATCGAGCTGATGCTGCTAGCAGTGAATATCAATTTAGTCGCTTTTTCAGCTTTTCTGAATAATCTTTCCGGGCAAATCTTCGCACTGATGATTTTAACCGTT
>CAXIDO010000235.1:0-4708 GCA_964022745.1 uncultured Methyloligella sp.
ACAAGTTTTGTTGGCTTGATGGTTGCTCCTGGCTCTATTCATCCCTTCTTAGGTCTTGTTGTCATTCTTTCTATTGCTATTGGTGCTGGTGCATCTGGGGCGCTGAATATGTGGTATGATGCCGACATTGATGGTCAGATGCAGCGCACGGCAGCCAGACCTATACCGCGCGGCCTTGTTTCTAAGAATGAAGCTTTGGCGCTTGGTGTTGTTCTTAGTGTGTTTTCTATTATTGTTCTTGGGTTAGCGACAAACTGGCTGGCGTCTGCTCTTCTAGCTGGGACAATTGGTTTTTATATTTTCATTTATACAATGTGGCTTAAACGTTCGACACCGCAAAATATTGTTATTGGTGGTGCGGCCGGTTCTTTTCCTCCGATGATTGGTTGGGTAGCTGTTACCGGATCGATCTCGCTTGAGCCTGTTGTATTGTTTTTGATTATCTTTATGTGGACGCCCCCTCATTTTTGGGCTCTGGCGCTTTATCGCTGCCGGGATTATGAGCGTGTTGGTGTTCCTATGTTGCCAGTGGTTAAAGGGCCTGATGCAACACGATTACAGATCTTAATATATAGCTTTATTCTTTTTGCTGTGAGCTTGACGCCTGCGTTTATCGGTCTTGGTGGATTGATCTATCTTACTTTTAGTGTGATGGCAGGCATTGTGTTTCTTTATCTGGCATTTCAGGTTTACCGCGTGCGGATTGGTAATATCGCAGATGCGATTGCTAAAAAATTATTTTTATATTCTATTTTCTATCTGTTTTTTCTGTTTTCAGTTTTGTTGATTGAGCATGTTGTACCAGGTGCTTTTTATTCAACAGGGTTTCAATTTGGGATTTAGGTGATGACTGAAGAAGAACAGAAAAAACGCAAGCGTCGTTCGCTGGCTATTGCATTGGTTTTGCTAGCTTTCGTAGTCTTGTTTTATGCAATTACGATTATTCGTTTGGGTGAAAATGTTGTTAACAGACCTTTGTAAATTTATTTAATGTAAAAGGTTTTGTTTAAGGGCTTTATTTGATGGGTTTTGGCAAAAATACTAAGAGCAAGGTTTCCTCTTCACTTGAAGGTGGAACCGATCACGGTGCTGCAAGTGCGCCCTTGAGCTCTTCAGCACAGCCAAATCATACCAGTGTTGTTACGGCTCTAGTGGGCATGATTGGTTTGATGACTGCCTTGGTGGTTTATTCGCCTGAGCTTTATAATTTATTTTGTAAGGTTACTGGATATGGAGGGACAACTCAGAGAGCCGTTGCTTCCAGCGGTGTTATTCTTGATCAGAAGATCACTGTGAAGTTTGATGCCACTGTTGCTAAGGGGTTTAATTGGAAGTTTAAGCCCGTTCAACGATCTATGGATGTGCATATTGGTGAAACTGTTGTTGTGAACTACATAGCTAAAAACTTAGGTAAAACGCCGCTTGTTGGTAGCGCGATTTATAATGTGACGCCTGAGATTGCTGGTAGTTTTTTTAATAAGATTGAATGTTTTTGTTTTACGGAACAAAAATTAGAAGCTGGTGAAGAGATTGAAATGCCAGTTAGTTTTTATGTTGATCCGGAAATTGTCACTGATAAAAGTGGCAAGACGGTAAATGAGATTACTTTGTCATATGTGTTTTTTGAAAAGAAGAAAGCTCAGTTGAAAACAGCAAGTGCTGTTCCGGTAGCGGAGTGAGTTTTTATTTTTATGGCAAGTTTATTGTTGAGTTAAATATAAATTTACTGAGGGGACTTAAGAGACTTAAATTTAGATAAGGATCTTAGCTTTGAGGTTATAAAATCTAACGTGCATTTGGGGCACATGTTAAGGGAGAGATAAATGGCAGATTCTCACGGAAAGCACCATGATTACCATTTGGTGGATCCAAGTCCGTGGCCGTTATTGGGCGCAGTTGCGGCTTTTGTTTTGGCTTATGGAGCTATTCAGTTTATGCACGATAAAGGCTCAACCGTCTTAGCGGTTGGTTTTGGTCTTGTTTTGCTGACCATGTTTTTATGGTGGCGTGATGTGGTTAAAGAAGCTGAAAAAAATGGTGACCACACTCCTGTTGTTCAAATTCACAACCGTTATGGCATGATTTTGTTCATTGCTTCTGAAGTGATGTTCTTTGTTGCATGGTTTTGGGCTTTCTTTGATATTTCGCTTTTCCCTGGTTTAGGGGATGAGGTTGTTAAAACAGCTGGAGGCGCAGAAGCTGCTTTAGGGCAGGTTACTCGTAATGAAGTAACTCAAGGTGTGTTCCCACCAGCTGGTACAGAGACGTTTAACCCTTGGAAACTTCCTTTGGTGAACACATTGATCCTTCTTCTTTCTGGTACAACAGTGACATGGGCTCACCATGCTATGCTTAAAGATGACCGCAAAGGGCTTATCTGGGGGCTTTTACTTACTGTTGTGCTTGGTGTTATTTTCACCATCTGTCAGGTTTATGAATATATGCATGCTGGCTTTGCTTTCAGCAATGAAAATGGCGGCAATATTTATGGTTCAGTATTTTACATGGCAACGGGTTTTCACGGGTTCCATGTGGTTGTGGGTACAATCACTTTGGCTGTGATGATGTTTAGAGCTATGGCTGGTCACTTTACTGCAAAACAACATTTTGGTTTTGAGGCTGCTGCTTGGTACTGGCACTTTGTTGACGTTGTTTGGTTGTTCCTTTTTGCTGCCTTCTATGTATGGGCTCAAGGCACACCAGGTGCTCACTAACTAGCTAGCTACAAACTAGTTTGATTTTATAATTGTGTAAGATGGCTCGTCTGGTTTTGTTAGACGGGCCATTTTTATGAAAAGATCTGGAGCATTTCATCTATGGCTAATACAGAAATTTCTCCGATTTTAGCAGGATTAAAAGGGCGCTGTCCGCGTTGCGGGAAGGGGGCGTTGTTTGATGGTTTTATCTCTCTTGATCAATCCTGCTCTTCATGTGACCTTGATTATGATTTTGCTGACAGCGGTGACGGGCCTGCAGTTTTTATTATGTTGATCGTTGGGTTTCTTGTTGTTGGTTTGGCAATATATACCGAAATTAATTATCGCCCGGATTACTGGGTTCATGCTGTTCTTTGGTTGCCGAGTATTCTTATTCTTTCAGCTGGGTTTTTGAGGCCGCTAAAGGGTATTTTGATTTGTCTGCAATATAGCAATGATGCTCGAGAGGGACGCAAAACTGATGATTGATAAATTTAGGCACGCTGGTCTTATTCTTCCTTTATTATTTACCATTGTTGGTTTGGTTATTTTAATCGGCCTTGGTAACTGGCAAATGGAGAGAAAAACTTGGAAAGCGAATTTAATAGATCTAGTGAATAAACGGATTGTAAGCCCTGCTTCTTCATTAGAAGAGGTTGTTGCGCTTTCAAAGGATTTAGATGCTATTCGTTTTCAGCCTGTGACTGTGCGGGGTGTTTTTGATCATACTCAAGAGCGTCATTATTTTCTGCCTTTTAAGGGAAAAGTTGGCTGGCATGTTATTACTCCTCTTAAGACTGAAGCAGGTGATGTTGTTTTAATTGATCGAGGGTTTGTACCAGAGGGATTAAAGGATGCATCAATGCGCTCTAAAGGTCTTGTGGAGGGGCCCCAGGTGATTGAAGGGTTGGTTCGTTTAAGTGAGGAAGGTAATTATTTCTCGCCTAAAAATGATGTGCGCGGCAATAAGTGGTATGTGCGGGATGTTCAGGAGCTTTATGCTAGTTTGGATGGGGATGTGAAGCGACCTTTTCCTTTTATGATTGATCAAAAACGGATTGAAACATCTGGTGAATGGCCGCGACCAGGAGTTACGAAGGTTAAATTTTCGGATAAGCATTTAGGTTATGCTCTTACTTGGTATGGGTTAGCTTTGACCTTAATTGGGGTTTTCATAGCTTTTGCCTTTAGTCGCTTTAGTAGCCGCCTTCGTGAATGATTAAGTGCTGGGCAAATGATAGAATGCTGGCAAAAAGCAAAAAAAACAAATATATAGTCTGGTAATAAAATTAAGGGCCTTTTTCCTTTAAAGGCTTAACTCGTTTTAGGAGAGATCAGTTGAAATATGTGAGCACGCGCGGACAAGCGCCAGTTCTTGAATTTGAAGATGTGATGCTTGCTGGGCTCGCTCGTGATGGAGGGCTTTATGTACCTGAGAGCTGGCCGACGTTTAGTGCTGAACAAATTTCTGCGCTTCGTGGCTGTTCCTATCAGGAAATCGCGTTTCAAGTGATGTTTCCTTTTGTGAGTTCTTCGATTGAAGAAGGCGAATTTAAAGACCTGATTGAACAGGCATATTCTGGCTTTGCCCACCGTGTGGTGGCGCCGCTTGTCCAGATGGATGATAATTTATGGTTGCTTGAGTTATTTCATGGCCCAACATTGGCGTTTAAAGATTTTGCCATGCAGATTTTAGGGCTGTTGATGGATCGCGCCCTCATTAAACGCGGTGAACGGGCAACCATTCTTGGCGCGACTTCTGGTGATACGGGCGGTGCTGCGATTGAAGCCTTTAGAGGGCGTGAACAGATTGATATTTTCATTCTGCACCGTCATGGACGTGTTTCTGATGTTCAACGCCGACAAATTACTACTGTCCAAGTAGAGAATGTATTTAACATTGCGCTTGAGGGCACGTTTGATGATTGCCAGGCGATGGTGAAGGGCTTGTTTAATGATCATGAGTTTCGTGATGGCATGAAAGTTACAGGCGTGAACTCTATCAACTGGGC
>CAXIDO010000236.1:0-4700 GCA_964022745.1 uncultured Methyloligella sp.
TTGGTTGCTAAAATTGCCATGGGTTATCGTGGCTATGGCTTGCCGATTGGTGAAGTTGTTTCTGAAGGTAATGTTGGTCTTATGCAGGCTGTTAAGAAGTTTGATCCTGAAAAAGGATTTCGCTTAGCAACTTATGCTATGTGGTGGATTAGAGCGTCTATTCAAGAATATGTCCTGCGCTCATGGAGCCTTGTGAAACTTGGTACGACTTCTTCACAAAAGAAGCTATTTTTCAATTTGCGCAAAGTAAAATCACAGCTTAACGCATATGAAGATGGTGACTTAAAGCCGGATCAAGTTAAAGAAATCGCGACCCGTCTTGGTGTTCCTGAAGTTGACGTTGTTTCTATGAACCAACGTATGCAGGGTGATGCCTCTCTCAATGCCCCTCTAAGCAAAGAGAGTGAGAGCGGTGAATGGCAGGACTGGTTGGTTGATGACGAGATTGACCAGGAAACAGCTCTTGGTAACAGTCAGGAACTTGACCACCGTCTCGACCTTTTGAAAAACGCTATGGGTGTTCTCAATGAACGCGAAGCTCAAATTTTTGAAGCCCGCCGCTTAAGTGAAACACCGCAAACTCTTGAAGAACTTAGCCAAGAGCATGGTGTGAGCCGTGAACGTATTCGCCAGATTGAAGTACGTGCTTTTGAAAAGGTTCAAGAAGCTGTGGTTGCAGCTGCTAATTAGTCTCTCACGGCTATTCGATGAGCTGAAGCTCATCGGCCTGCGAGGGCGCGGCGCAACGCGCCGGGCTGCGCTGGCGCTTCGCCATGTCCCTCAGCCCGAAAAGGGCTGAGCTCCTTCTTCGTATATTAACAATTGAACTTGAGGCTGTTTATCTTTCTCACGGGCTTATTTTTTGCTGAAAAGCGAAAAGGCCTGTGAGGGGCGGGGCTTTTTTGCGATCAGCTTATCCGTATTCGCTGCGCTCCGTTCGGACTGATCTTGTACGCCGGACGACTATGACGTCACTCCTTCTTCGTATATAGACATTGAACTGAAAGCTGTTTTTCTTTGCTTGAGATGTCCACTAAACATCCACACAGCGCCAAGCCTGCTTTCCCGGAAAGGGGCTGAGTTCCTTTTTCTTACAACCTCATAAATGGGTGTGGATAAGTACTTTTTGATTGTTACAGTTTTTTGATATTCCGCATCAGTTAAACTTTTCTTAACTAAATCAGCCCACCCTTATATGCAGGTTCGATCATGTGACCTGACTGCGCCTGATACCGGATGTGGTGATGGCGTTTCGCTTACGTACTGCGTTTAAACGGCTTCACCGGCCAGTCCATTTTAGATGAGTGATCACTTGATTGCTTAACAATATTTCTAAATTCAAGGAGTTGGAAAAATGGTGAGAAATGCTTTGATACATATTTCAGAGCCGGTTGTTAAACTGAAGACAAGACAATCGTTCCGACCTCATTTTTCACAATTTCCTACTGGATTGTC
This sequence comes from uncultured Methyloligella sp., assembly GCA_964022745.1. Classification (GTDB taxonomy): domain Bacteria; phylum Pseudomonadota; class Alphaproteobacteria; order Rhizobiales; family HXMU1428-3; genus HXMU1428-3. The sequence continues at coordinate 1,456 of CAXIDO010000236.1, forward strand.
CGGTGCCAAATCAATCCTTCGTCCTTCAATGATGCGTGCTCAAGCTCACAATCATCGTGAAGTTTCGTCTCGTATCAGCGATCGATTATCCAATAAAATGGAGTGATACCATGATACAGCACCTTTTACCTCAAACTTTTTTAGCTTTGCTTAGGTGCTTTAGCTCTTTCCTCTCCTCAGTTAACGAACGATATCTCTTATATATTCAGCCTGAATTACAGCCTCAGCTTCTCCGGCCTCCTCGAAGGAGATAGACTGATTTATCATTTATAATTTTTACAGCTGGCCCAAATTGGCCAGCTGTTTTATTTTCTCTCACGGCTATCTCAAACGCTAACGCGTTTGAGCCCCCGAGGGGCGGCGCTTGCACCGGGCAGCAAAGCTGCCATGTCCTGACGCTGAAGAAGCGTCACTCCTTCTTCGTGCCTTGAAGGTTGTTTTTTGTTCTGAAATAAAACCTTTCTTGAACAAACGAAATATAAAGGTTTTTCAGGTACTACTCGTTATTGGGAACGTTTGCGGTCAGTTGAAGGCCGTTTTTAGTATTGAGTAATCGGGTCTTTTTTGTGCAGTATTCTGACTTAAATCACGGCAGAACTTCGTCTTACGATACGAATGTTCATCACGCATTTTCTGAAATGAGTGATCAGGCACGTCCAAACAATTTTCGACTACTACGCTTTCTCACAGCCCTTACGGTTGCTGCAACTCATTGCCTTTGGATTGTTTATGGGTTTAACCCTTCAACTGAAGGTACTTTGGGAATTCTCATTCAAGCATCTCATTGCGGAATTTGTATTTTCTTTGGTCTAAGTGGTTATTTAATTACCTCTTCTTTAATCGAGCGGCCAAACTTTTTGCACTTCACTGTTTCGCGCATCATTCGTCTTTGTCCTTTACTTATTTTTTCCTCGCTCTTAATCGCCTTTGTATTTGGCCCTTTTTTCACAACAGCTTCATTTGCTGCCTATTATGATGATTGGCGGTTATGGGCTTATGTGCCTGTCACGGCTCTCTCATATTCCGACATGACTTTGCCAGGACTTTTTGAAAATGCGCCGGCTGGAGGAGAGGTGAATGTTTCTATATGGACTTTAAAATATGAAATCATCGCCTACATTGCGTTAGGCTTCCTTGCTTCTCTAGGAATGCTACACCACCGTATTGTTTGGATTTGGTCAGCTTTGGCAATAGCTGCCTTTTTATATGTTAGTTATTTTACTCAGCTGCGTGCTGAGATCCCCTTTTTAATGCACGGGTTTCGTTTTGGATTTGCATTCCTGATTGGGGTTTTGCTTTATACCTACAGACCGATACTGCCAATTAATTTAATTGGTGTGTTTTTAGTGGTTGGCTTTGCGGCTTACACGAACTCAACTGCATATATGGAACCATTTCGCATTATAGCGCTTACTTACACAGCCATTTGGTTTGGTTCACTCAGACCATATTTATTGAATTTTTATAATCGATTTGGGGATTACTCTTACGGCATTTTTGTTTTTCACTGGCCAATTGCCCAATTGGTTTTGCAAACAAACCCGGGTATAAGTTATGGCGACCTATTAATTTGGGTCTTGCCTATTACTCTTGGTTTTGCTGTTGTTTCCTGGCATGGCATTGAAGCCCCTTTGTTAGCTGCCCGCTTTTCACTTGCAGACCGATTTTATGATTTGACCCGTTCACTTCGCACCAAGCGCCTTAAACCTCGCACCAGTTTTCTCACTCATATTAGTGAACCAACCTATCGGTGGGGAAAGCGTGGTTTCGATATTATGACCTCTTACCCAGCGCCAGAGGCTAATCCGCAAACTCCGGAGCAAGTTGCCTCCCGTTTAAGTTTAGAACAAAAGAATTCACACCAATATAATCGCCATTTTGAAACAATTAAACGACAGCGCTATGAAGCATTTGGTTATTTACCATTTGCATCTTCAGATGCGCTTGCTACTGCATCTCGGCAAGTTGAAACTGCGACCGCTTCAGCACGTGACGAAGTTCCGGCTTCTTTTCGTCCGCAAGCAACCGCTTATCCGAAACCTAGGAACTAGAGCGTTCCTTTTTTCCTAAAACCGGTCTCCACTTTATGGCTGAATGTACTAACCCAAAAACCCTAACGGTCTTTATACAAGTCTTCTCTTGTTTGAGGAGTTGAAGGCATGCCTTTGGGGTTTTGGGTTGCCACAGTTTGATACAACCTTGCTGAGCCTTTTAGAAAGGCTAACGAGCACCCAGCTAAATAAACTACCCAAATTCGATAAGTTTCTTCTCCGATAATTTCTATGGCAGATTCTTTATTGGCCGTCAGTCGGTCACACCATAATTTGGTTGTGAGTTGATAGTGCATGCGCCAACCTTCGACATCCTGTATTTCAAATCCGGCTTGTTCCATTTTATTTATGGTGTTGCCGAGGTCATCCAATTCCCCGCCTGGGAAGATATATTTTTGCAGAGCTTTTTGCTCAGGGCGCGAGGAGAATTTGGTTTGTTTTTTCTTGCCCTTGCGGGTGATCCCGTGATTGAGGAATATACCTTCAGGCTTTAATAGCGAGCGTACTTTTCTTAAATATTCAGGGACTTGAGCTATGCCGATAGCTTCATACATGCCAATGGATGAGATTTTATCAAACTGGCCTTCAAGGTCACGATAATCTTTTAATTCAATCGTGATTTTATCTTCTAACCCCCTATCTTTAATCGCTTTTTTTGCATATTCATATTGCTCAGTAGCTAAGGTTACACCATGCCCTTTCACCCCATAATGCTCGGCTGCGTGAATAAGTAAACCACCCCAGCCGCAGCCAATGTCTAACATCGCCTCACCTTCTTTCAGGCGGAGTTTTTTACAAATCATATCCAGTTTATCGAATTGTGCCTGATCCAGGCTATTACCCCAATCAGTAGAATAAGCGCAAGTATAGATCATGCGTTCATCCAGGAATAATTTGTAAAAATCGTTAGAGACATCGTAATGAAATTCAATGAATTTTTTAGCGTCTTTCTTTTCTGTGGTGCTACCAGATTCATCACCATCGTAAGCTCTGCTATCTTCCGGCTTTAAAGAGGGAACAAGTAAGAAAGGCGCTAGTTTTTTCAGGAATGTGCTTTTGCTGATTTCTTTAATTCGTTTGCGAGATTTATTGAAAACAATCTGCTCGCCAATATCAAACAGTGTGCCCCCTTCAAAATCCAGGTTTTTGTGAATGTAGTGTCGAATGATTTTATCTAAGCTCGGCCCTTTTAAA
>CAXIDO010000237.1:0-4684 GCA_964022745.1 uncultured Methyloligella sp.
TGAGAGGGTCACCGTGACAGTCAGTACCAATACCTGTACAACCGATTTGTGTAGCCCATGCACCAATGTTTGCACCAGCACTATTTCTGATGTTGAAGGAATTACCACGGAATAACACGTTGTTTGTGTTAAATAATGTGCCTGAAAGGTCTACGATTGAGATGTTATCAGTTGCTTGTGATTGCTTACCAATGCTAATTGTACCAAGCTCTTCGCTTTTGATGTACATATAGCTGTAAAGGATAGCAAGGTTTGTGTTGTCATCTCTGTCTTGGTTTGCACCACCACCTGCGGCACCACCACTTAGTGTACTACCAAGGAATGGATCAGCAGATTGAGCTTCGATAGTGATGTTATAACCAGCAGACCAACGGCTGTTGATTTTAGCAGCACCAGAGAATGTAAAGCGTGAACCTAGAGTAGCACCGTTGTCTGAAACAACATATGCATCGCTATCAACGCCATCATCCCAGATAAAAATACCTGAGTTAACCCAACCAGAGATGGTTAGAGAAACTTTACGATTACCTTTACGAGCTGTAGTAGCTTCAAGAGTTGCTACACGCTCTTCCAAATCTGCACAACAGTCACCACCTAGGTCAGCCGCTTGTGCAGGGCTTACAGCAAGAGCACTGGCAATAAAGCCTGCACCAGCTAGAGCTGCAACGCGATTGGATTTAATTAATCCCCCAATCATTCCTATTCTCCTATTCTTGTTCGGGCATCAAATTATTATGATGCATATAAGTCGTGAACTCTAATGAACGGCAAAAAAAATAAAAAAAACCGTTCGACCCCCGTCCCTCGGAAATCCTCACGTTCAGAATCTTTAAACCATTCAAGACCTGTTCGTAAACATAAACTGTGACATTGTGAGCTAATAATTACACTCGTGTGTCATTTTCGACACGGGAGAGTTACACTCAAAATCATTACAGACTGCTTTATCCTCACTTACTTTAGGTTGTGAGGGCAATATCTTCCTGGGTTTAATCCCCATCTAATATAGTTAATATATTCTACAGTGATCTTGTTAAGTGATTATTAATCGTAAATAGACACAGTTCGCCTTCATTATTTTCCTTTATAAACAACAACTTACCTCCTTATCAACAGCTGTGACCGAATTTAAAATCGATTCCTTTGTATTTTTATTTCGCGGTACCCTGATAATCTTTAGTCTTTAGTATAATTTTTTTGCCGTTATTGTTAGGGTTGCGCTTTTCTATCAGTTGGTAGGTAGTTTGCAACCGAGAAATGACTGTATTTTTAAGGTGATTTAAGCTGGTGAGGTAGGGGGTGTAACTCTTTCGTCACATAGATGCTACACATCCAGAAACTGCTAATAATTAGCACTGAATTTAAAGTTAATTTGAAACTGTGGACGTCTTAAATGAAAGCTGTCCCAGATTTATCAGATACACAGTGATAATTGATATTATTTTATTCTTATCGCTTAATTTGTTGGGTTTAACCCTATTTTTCTAGATGGTTCGTACATTTCAGGCCAGTTTGGTCTGATGGGAAAACTGGACTTTATGTCAAATCCTGTGCAGAGTTAGTACATAAAACAAAAAATAATTTCCGTCTTAGGTGCCTACAAGGCCCGATACCATTGAATAGAGACACTCAATGACTTCATCATCTTTTGAGAAACAGGTTGATAGCCTTAAAATTGCGGTTTCCAGAAAAAATCATGCTGAAGAAATATCCAAAGATATTATTGAACAGCTAGAAACAGATAAATTTGCATTCATTTTGATATTTTTTGCTTCGCAATATTCGACTGTACCCTTCCTTGATGAGTTGAAAAAACATTTTAACGACACTCCTATCTATGGCTGTAGTTCAGCTGGAGAGATTACTCCTGATGGAGTTTTAGAAGGAGCCATCATTGCTCTCGGGTTTAGTGATAGTGAATTTGGGATCAATGCGACCTATATACCTAATTTAGATGAGTTTTCCATTGGTTTGGGGCAAACCATGGTTAGTGAAGCAGTCAATGAATTTCAGCTTAACCGCCATAAAGATAAACCGCATTCAATCGCTCTCATGCTGGTTGATGGTTTGAGTTATCGGGAAGAACAATTAGTTTCGGCAATTAATTCTGGCTTAAAGGATATCCCACTTATTGGTGGTTCCGCTGCAGATGGTTTTAATTTTAAAGAAACATGCATCATTAATGATGGAAAGATTGAACGAAATGCCGCGACTTTATTACTTATTGAAAGTCGTCCCTCTCTGCACATTTTTAAGAGTGATAGCTTTATTCCGACACCAATTAAGTTTGTTGTGACCAAGGCTGACCCAGAAAATAGAATTGTTCATGAGTTAAATGCGATGCCTGCTGCGACTGCTTATGCACAAGCTTTAGGGATTCAAGAAAACGAACTGGACCTTTTAAGCTTTGCTTCACACCCTCTTTGCGTTTGTTTTGGAGGGCAATGCTACACTCGTTCAATAAAAGAAGTGAATGAAGATGGGTCTTTCAGTTTTTATTGTGCGATTGATGAAGGGATTGTTTTCACACTATCTGACATTGGCGACATGGTGAAGGGGATTAATTCCACATTTGATTCTATAAAATCCCAATTTGGCCAACCACAATTAATCCTTGGATTTGATTGCGTTTTAAGACGTATGATGTCTGAAATCAATCAGAGTAAGGAGCAAATAAGTCAGATTTATAGAGAAAATCGTGTTATCGGTTTTAATACTTATGGTGAGCAAATCCATGCCATGCATCTAAATCAAACCTTTTCGGGAATTGCTATTGGAAAATGACAAGAGATAACGAACCTTTTTCTTCCCCTAAACCCAACGATGAAAAGCCTGTTTTATTCTTAAAGGATGTAAACAAGAAACGTTATGACGTGCCTGGGGAACCCTCTAGCCGTGAAGTTGAACTTGCTGAGCGGGTAGAAAAGTTAGAAAAGATTAATAGAGCACTCATACGCCGAGTTGAGAGAAGCATGGATCAACGGGCGAATAGCTATTCGTTATTTCAATCCGCAATTTTACTAGAAGAACAAGTTAAAGCGCGAACTATTGAACTTCGTTCTGCCCTTGATGAGCTTGAAGTTTCTAACCTTGACCTTTCAAAGGCTAAAGAACAAGCTGAAAACTCTAATAGCAGTAAAACTAAATTTCTTGCAGCTGCCAGTCACGACCTTCTCCAACCTTTAAGTGCTGCCCGGCTTAATATGTCAACGCTCAAAGGAGAAGATGTTTCCCCACAAGCTGGGCGTCTGATTTCTCAAGTTGATCGCTCTTTGCAGACAATTGAGGAATTACTTCGCACCTTATTTGACATTTCCAAGCTTGATGCTCGTGTTAGTGTGCCGGATATTCGTCGTTTTTCTGCTGATAGAATTATACGCGGACTTCATGCTGACTTTAGTTCTGTTGCAAATCAGAAAAACCTTAAGATCAAAGTTTTTTCATTACCTCTAATTGTAAGCACTGATCCAATCTTTCTAAGACGCATCCTACAAAACCTCGTATCGAATGCTTTACGCTACACTCATGAGGGAGGGATCTTGATAGGTTGTCGGCGCCGTGGAAATAATTTGAGATTTGAAGTCTGGGATACTGGCTCTGGAATTCCTCTTTCTGAACATGATAAAATATTTGATGAATTCCATCGTTGTAAAAACGACGTACATCAAGATGGACTTGGACTTGGCCTGGCTATCGTGAAACGCATGGCTGATGCTGCGGGGCATGAAATCAATTTTAGATCTATACCTGGAAAAGGCTCTGTGTTTAGCGTAACTGTTCCTATCAGTTCACAGCAATATGAAATTCCTGATGAACCATCATCTATGGTTCCTGATAAAAAACCTGTTCAGATAAAGTTAGAAGATTCTTTTATCGTCCTCATTGAAGATAATCCAAATGTTCGTGTTGCGATGAAAACATTATTTTCTCGGTGGGGCGCTCAATGTCTGGCAGCTGATAGTCATGCAACAATTCAAGAGCAACTTAACCAAGTAGAGCGGACACCTGATGTTATAGTTGCTGATTATCATTTGAAAGATGAGATTGTGGGGCCTGAAGTTGTTGCCCACATTCGCAATCGTTATAGTGCGCCAGAGCTACCTGCAGTTATTGTCACAGCAACACCTTATCCGGCTGTTTTGGATCATGCTGCTCGTGAAAAATGTGAGCTTTTAACAAAACCTGTCGCACCAGCTGAACTAAGGGCTTTGCTTATTCACCTCTTAAATAAATAGGCACCACGCCAAAGGTAAGTAGAGCCAGCTATCTTTCATTTTACATTTTTTCCAAGCCTGATTGATAGCGGCTTATTTTGGAAACATAGCCTTTTGCTGACTTTTTCAAACCTTCAATTTCTTCATCAGTGAGTTCTCTTACGACCTTTGCGGGTGTACCAATAATGAGCACTCCCTCAGGATATGTTTTGTTTTCAGGAAGAAGTGCATGTGCGCCGACTAGAGAATTTTTACCTATGACAGCGCCATTTAAGATTGTTGCTCCCATACCTACAAGTGAGTTTTCTTTTATTGTGCAACCATGAAGCATTGCTTGATGGCCTATAGTGCAGCCCTTTTCGACAATTAAAGGAAAACCTGGATCGGTGTGCATAACCACACCTTCTTGCACATTTGACCCGGCATTAATTGAAATGGGTTCATTGTCACCGCGTAAAACAGCTCCAAAC
>CAXIDO010000238.1:0-4672 GCA_964022745.1 uncultured Methyloligella sp.
CGTTAGACTTTGTGTATAATTTTATCATCATTCTTCCCGCTTATAGCTAATCCCCGCTTATTTGCTTATTTTAGCATATAAACAGGCTTATAATCCCCAAAATTTAAATTTCCCGCTTCTCAAAACTCTTTTTCTTCGTTTATGATTATTTTTGTCTAAAGCGTTTTCTTCAAGCGTATACTAATTTTCATGTTTGTTGTGTGTGTTTTTATATGCACTCACATGAATTCTACCAATTAGTAGATTCACAATCTAGCATAAAATTTATAAGTTTAAATTAGGCGTTTGGTATCAATTTTTGAACATTTTGTATGAATTTTTGCTATTTTTTCACATTATAGTAGAATTTTTCTCCTATTTGCCTCCACAAAATTAGGGATATTTGCTTTCTTTAGGCCAAACTAATAGATCAATTGAAAATCGCTCCTATACTCAGTTCTCTCATGACTTGACAATTTGGATCTGAAGTCCTCAATTGCGTGCTTACTGACTTCTCAGAGACTTGCTCACAAATTAGGACCCTTCCAAGCCAATGCTGCATATAAATAACCTCACCTTTCGTATTGATGGTCGTCTTTTAATTTCTGATGCAAGTATTGCCATTCCTTCTGGCCACAAGGTTGGTATTGTTGGGCGGAATGGTACAGGCAAGACCACCCTTTTGAAGTTGATCACCGGTGAATTAGCCATAGATGATGGTAGTATTAGCTGGCCGAAAACCCAGCGCATTGGTCACGTTGCACAAGAAGTCCCCTCAGGTGAGACTTCATTGCTTGATATTGTATTAGAAGCTGATGTTGAACGTGACGCATTATTAAAAGAAGCAGATACTGCTACTGACCCAACACGAATTAGTGAAATTCAATTACGGCTGCTTGATATTGACGCGCATTCAGCTCCGGCGCGAGCAGCAACCATTTTATCTGGCCTTGGCTTCGATGAAGAAGCTCAACAACGGTTTGCCTCTGAATTTTCCGGTGGTTGGCGGATGCGTGTTGCCCTAGCAGCGGCTCTTTTTGCAGCCCCAGATATTTTATTACTCGATGAACCTTCTAACTATCTTGATCTTGAAGGCACGCTTTGGCTGGAGAATTTTTTAAAGAACTATCCTCATACGGTTTTGATGGTTTCTCACAATCGTGAGCTATTAAATAAGTCTGTTACTCATATTTTGCATCTGAACAAACAAAAACTGAGTCTTTATACCGGCGGCTATGATCAGTTTGAAGATACACGCAGAGAACAACAACGGCTTGAATTGAAGATGATGAAAAAACAAGATGATGCGCGCCGTCACCTTGAAGCTTTTGTTGACCGTTTTCGTGCCAAGGCGTCGAAAGCCAAACAAGCTCAATCTCGGTTAAAAGTTTTATCAAAGATGCAACCTATCGCCGCTCAGATTGATGACAAGGTTGCTCCTTTTATTTTCCCAAGTTCAAAGACAAAACTTGGCAATCCGATTATCCGTCTTGATGATGTTTCTGTTGGATATGAAGAAAACAAGCCCGTGTTGCGCGACTTAAACTTGAATGTTGATGTGGATGATCGCATTGGATTGCTTGGCTCGAACGGTAATGGTAAATCAACCATGGCGAAGCTATTGATGGGACAGCTTTCTCCTATGGATGGTTTTCGCAAATCTTCCAAGAAATGTTCCATAGGTTATTTTGCTCAGCATCAGTTAGATGAACTTAACCCGCAGGCATCTCCTTATGATCACATTGCTGAACTTATGGAAGATAAAACAGAGGCTCAAAAGAGAGCGAAATGCGCGGCGATTGGATTTGGCCCTTTAAAAGCAGATACTAAAGCTGCACTTCTTTCTGGTGGGGAAAAGGCACGCTTACTTTTTGCTCTTGCTAGTTTTCATGCGCCCCATATCCTCATTCTCGACGAACCAACCAATCACCTGGACGTGGACAGTTGTGAAGCACTTATTCATGCGATTAATGAGTATGAGGGGGCTGTAATTATTATCTCTCACGATCGACATTTATTAGAGGCGACAGTTGACCGTCTTTGGCTTGTTGATAATGGTACAACCGTTTCATATGACGGTGATATGGAGACTTATAGGAAAGAGCTGTTACAAACCCGAGGCGGCAAGACGAAACCTCAGGATAAAAGTGATGGACCGAATAAACCTAAAGTTAGCCGCAAGGAAGAACGCCGTCTCGCTGCTGAAAAACGTGCTCTACAAGCGCCGCTGCGCAAAGAAATACAAGCACTTGAGAAAAAGATGGGCAAGTTAAATGATGAACTGAAAGTCATTGATGAAAAACTAGATGATGTCACGCTTTATGAAAAAGACCCTGAGTTAGTGAAAGAGCTTGCTATGGAGCGCGGCCTCACCCAGCGCGACCTTGAAGAACTGGAAGAGAACTGGCTTGAGTTAACGGAGCAACTAGACGCATAAATTATTGTTGCAGCAGCCCTCTTCTCATAAGGACTTTATTGATGAAACTCTCGGCACTATCGTATTTTTTATAACAGTTTGTGATATTACTAATTCTGCTACTGACACTAATTTCAGGAAATCCGATTTTTTCCATATCATGCCGCATGGCTTTTGCTACGTTGTCGAAGCCCACCTTATCATATTTCTCTTCATCTCTCAGACGCATGATAGCAATGCAGTCTGCTATGCTTTCATTCATTAAGTGCTCTGGTCCGTTACGAGGGGGGTGTGGGCGGTCCACATCGCCGGTTTGATGATGAGCGCATTCATGCCTATCGATGAAACTTTGAAATTCTTTTGGGGCTGCTCCATAGTTTGATCTATAGATAACCGGTGCCCCGGTTTTATCTTTATTTGCCATTCCAGAAGCTAGACCTTTACGGCCCTTTGGTGTGTTTATGAATTGTACTTTTTCATCTTTATAATTCAAACAATTGGGCGGGCTTACAATTTCATATGTTGCCTTGGGTTGCGTATCTACGGGCTGAATTTTTTGTTGACTGTTGGCAGCATTTACACCGCTCATATTTGAAAACATACTTATAAGTAAAACCCCAAATGCACACTTAACTCTTTTGTTTCCGTGCGCTTTGCTATGCTGAGCTTTTGTCATGGACTAAGACTTCCTTTTGACTGATATCAAAAGATAAGACTAACTCGTTTTCTTTGTTTTTTACAGAACTAAAAATTTGAGAGCTGCAATCAAAATCACCAGAGCCAAAAGCCAGACCAAAATCGGAATTGGTGTAATTTTTAATCCTAGCTTTGTTCCAACCCACGCACCAAGTAAGACCGCAACGGCCCACACTCCAGCAAAAGCGGGGAGTTTATTCATTGTCACTAAATTGCCTGCCAACCCTGCGAGTGAATTTGCCAAGACAAAACAAACGGCTAACCCGGCTGTCTGTCTGACATTTGCCCAATTGAAAAGAATTAGAACAGGGCTTAATAAGACGCCGCCGCCTATTCCTGTTAAGCCAGAAAGAAACCCTATTGTGCCCCCAGCCGAGAGGCTACCTATAAACGGTACTCTTAGAGTTTCGCTCGATAAAATTTGAGGTTCATAGAGATTTTTCCAAATTAGATATAAGGCCGAGAGTAATAGTAATGCCCCTAGAATAGGCCGATAGATTTCTGGAGGGAGGTGGATGGTGCCACCAAGAAATGAGAGGGGAGCAGAGACGCATATAAGTATGGCTGCTGCTCGCCAATTAATATATCCCGCTTTGGCGAATTTATAGGTTCCAAAACCTGCAACAACGACATTTAAAATTAAAGCAATGGGCCGAATGAATTCAGGCTCTAAGCCTATAATTGCAAAGATGGCTATGTAACCAGAGGCGCCGCCATGACCTATTGAAGAAAAAAGTATAGCTATTGCAAACAAAGCTATTGCGAGAAACCCTACAAGCTCAACACTCAAAATTCTGAACCCCATTTCATCATTTAGATTTTTCTTTTTATGAACATAAACGTTTAAAACCCTATTTTTATTCCCTTCGTTATTTTTATTTTCTATTTTACATCCAGTTCTATATTTACAATAAAAACAATTGGTTATTAACTTCCTCCGCATAGACTTTTGTTAAATGTTCAGCTATTCTTACTCACGTTTTGCTCTTCTTAGTTAGATAAGGCTTTTTAGATGATCTTTAGGTTTCGCAAGAAACATGATCCTTTTTTAGACTTAGCAAAAGATCTCAATATATACGCTCTTGCACTTGTTCGAGACATGAATATTGCTGAAGATCTTGTGCAAGATACCCTTTTGAAAATTTATGAAAAGACTGAGCTTTTAAAACGGGCTGACTTTAATTTAAAACCTTATGCATTTCGAATGCTACGTAATCTGCATATTGATAATTTGAGAAAAGAAAAAGTCAGGTGGGAATATTCGGACGAAGTTAAACGTTTAACTCATGATGAGTTGGTTGTTTCACTTGATGCTGAAGATCAACTGATTATTCGAGAAGCTTTTGCCAATCTCAAAGTTGAGCACCAAGAGATCTTAATTCTCATTGATATGTTAGGGTTTAAATATACAGAAGCAGCTGAAACTCTTGATATTGCGAAGGGGACGGTGATGAGTAGACTTAGCCGTGCTCGGAAAGAAATGATTTTACAACTTGAGGTATCGCCTCACTCTTCCTGCTCATTTAATTCAGGACAAAAAAAATGAAACACCTCCCCGATGAAGATATGATTTTTCTTAAT
>CAXIDO010000239.1:0-4672 GCA_964022745.1 uncultured Methyloligella sp.
CAGGTAAGGGTGAAATGGTGCGGTAAGAGCGCACCGCGCATCTTGTAAAAGATGTGGCAGGGTAAACCCCATCCGGAGCAAAACCAAATAGGGATGTTTCAGCTTAATTCTTTGAATTAAGCTGAGGTGTGTTTCCTCACTTCATCCGGGTTGGTTGCTTGAGCTTGATGGTAACATTAAGTCTAGATGAATGGTCATCAATGTTCGTTTATTAAGCGGACATTACAGAACCCGGCTTATAGGCCAGCTGGCTAAAGATTTTGATTTGAACTTGACTTAGGTACCAAATCACTGGAATGCATAGTTACTTAAACATTTAACTTCAATTTGGAGAAACGCGATGAGACTCATAGGTAGCCCAACATCACCCTTTGTTCGTAAGGTGCGTGTGTTGCTCATTGAAAAAGGTTTTGATGACATTGAAGTTGAAAATGTAAATGCTTTTGAAGACCCAAAAGAGCTTATTGCTCATAACCCAATGAGCCGTGTGCCGGTTATGGTTTTGACGAATGGTGTTGCTTTTTATGATAGCAAGCTCATTGTTGATTATATTGAAAGCAATATGCAGGGCCCTAAGTTTGTTCCTGAGGCTGGTGCCAGTCGTTGGTTCGTACTGCAAGCAGAAGCTCATGCGGACACAATGATTGATGTTGCTATTCGCTCGATGCTTGAGCGCAAGCGACCAGCTGAAAAACAAATGAAAGAAAGAATAGTTCGTGATGAGATTGCGGTTGCTCGTGGTGTCGGAGCGGCTGCCAAGATGATCAAAGGTATGGATGCTAAATTGAATTTGGGCCATATCGCGATTGCTTGTGCAATGGCTTATGTTGATTTCCGTCTTCCTCATCTTAAATGGAGAGATCGGCATCCTGAGCTTTCTGCCTGGTACCAGGAAATGAGATTGCGTGCCTCTATGCAGGCAACTGCGCCTGAAGATCCGGTTTAATCTCTCTCACGGGCTTTTTCTTTTTTGTGGCGCTTCAGGTTGCATTCTCTTTGCTTCAGATGCCCACTAGCATCCGCATTGCGCCGGGTAGTTTACCGCTGCCATGTCCGTGCTCTAAGAAGAGCACTCCCTTCTTCATGATTATGATTCCTTAGGTTGTTGACTACTAGCAACCGGCGAGCTGCATCTACGATGTAAGTATGTTGATAATTTCTATCTGTTAGAGAAAATTAGGTAAAGCTTAAAGGCTATAGTTTAGGTTGAGTGTGCCTTCTTTGCCCATGGGGGCTGTGAATTCGCCTTGGCCATTTAAATTGGTGAAGTCTCCGGTGCCGGAGCCTTTTTGTACGACACAGGTACCTTTTGCTTCTTTTCCATCAAAGAAACCATTTTGTTCAATGGCGAAGCTACCTTTGAGGTTGCCAATCGAGCCGTTGATTTGCTGTAGGCCGATGAAGTTTGCCATGCCGTTTTCCTGATGTTTCATGATGTAAATAACAGATCCAACGCCAGCGATATCACCAGTAATACTGGTTGTGACGATTGCTTGTGTTATTTTAAGGCCATCTGATGGGCCATCGAAGGGTTGTTCTTCCCATGATGTTACTGTGAAACTAGATGCGGCAACGTTGCTCATACTCGGCTTTCCTATTGAAATGCTCTAGCTAGGTTGTGCCATTTCTCGCCTTGTTCTGTCAATTCTGCTCCGTTGTTTGTTCTCAAATTTTTGAGTGCAAATGTTGGGTCTGAATAATCAAAGTAGAGACTTGTTTTCTATTTGTTTTTGTAAATCACTCTTTGAAATAATTGCTTTTTCTTTAGTTTTTTTCTCTGAAACGACAGTTTTTTATCTCATCTTTTCAACAGTTACGGTGAATTCTATTGTTGGTGGTAAAACTGCCACAGGCGATCTTCTTGTGCCAGAACCCTTCTAATTCATTGTTTTTCAATTCTTTTTTCTGTTTTTGCCCTTTTTTTGCGGGCGTTTTTGTCAGTATGAACCCATGTTTAAACCTAAATAAACCATTAATTTCCATTGACGCCCATAATATCCCAGTGTATCCCATATGTACCCATTCGGATGATGTGGGGCATTGGGGGATGGTGTTAGCTCACTTCCAAAGAGGCCACAGGATATGAAGCCGCCACCCCCACTTTTTTTGACACATCATCTTCGCTCTTAGTTGAGGGCCATATTTAAGAGCTGAGCGTTTGGGAAATGAAGCGGGGGCTTTGTTTTCAAGTTTGAGATTACTAGTCACTCAAATTTCAAGATGGAAATGAATTTCGGGGAAATGCGCCGTTTTGTAGATCTAGCCAAATTAAGAGGCTCAATCATTTCAAATTGGCTGATTGTTAATTGGGTTTTGACCCTCGGATTTGAAAGCCGTGTTAGATGGATGAGTTTGTTTCCAGCTTTACGAATAAGATAGACGCCAAAGGGCGTGTTTCTGTCCCGGCATCATTTCGCGCTGTTTTAGCTAAAGAACAATCAGATGAAATATTTTGCCATCCTGCGCTTGATAGCGCCGCGCTTGACGCTGGTGGACCGCGTTTAGTGAAGCATATTCGCGGACTTTTGGAAGATTTGGCTCCTTATTCAGATGAGAAAGACCAATTGGCAACAGCGCTGTTTGGTGAGAGTGAATATTTAAAGATTGATAGTGACGGGCGAATTGTATTGCCGCAGCGCTTGCGGGATGTAGCTGGATTTACGAGCCAAGTGACATTTGTTGGGCTTGGGGACAAGTTTCAAATGTGGGAGCCAGCGCAATTTGAAGATGCGCGCAATGCTGCACGAAGTAAGGTGCGAGATTTACGCAAATTATTAGGCAAGGGCAGAGCTGCTGAATAAGTTCTTTGTATTTATCCTTAGGGTAAGGCAAATTCAGATTTCTTATCTGCGCTTTAGGTTGAATTTTCTTTGCTTCAGATGCCCACTATGCATCCGCAAAAGCAACCTCGCTAGGTGAATTGTTTTTTGTGGTGTAAAATGAGGCCACGTTTAAAATATCGGTTTAGATAAGTGAACTTTTGTTTTTTAGTTTGGTCCTGGACTTGAAGGTTTTGTTTTAAAACCTTTTAAGGGTTCAGTTTAGTAAGGGGTAGGAATGATGACGGTGAGCATGACTGAAAAAAATGTCAATGCGGGCGGTACTGACCGTCACATTCCTGTTCTTTTAGAGCCTGTTCTTGACGCTCTTCTTAATGAAGATCGGCAGGGTTATTTGAATAAAAACGATAAAAAAGCTCAGCCTGATCAAATATCTTCTTCTGATGAAGACAAAACACAATCACCTCAAAAGCACATATTTATTGATGGTACTTTTGGTGCTGGTGGTTATTCGCGTGGGATTCTTAACTCCTTAAAAGATGAGTGTGATGTGCGTGTGATTGGCATCGATCAGGACCCGGACGCTGTGCGTGAGGCTCGTGGAATGCTTCGAGAGTTTGGTCCTAAGCTTGATGTTGTTCATGGGCGTTATTCTGAGATGGAAGATGTGGTTTCCGGGCTTGGGGTTTCAGAAGTTGATGGCGTTGTGTTGGATATTGGAGTTTCCTCTATGCAGCTAGACCAAGACGAACGTGGGTTTTCTTTTCTACGTGAGGGGCCGCTTGATATGCGGATGTCTCAATCTGGCCCGACGGCGGCTGATTTGGTGAATGGGTTGGCTGAAGAAGAAATCGCGAATGTTCTTTATCAGTTTGGTGAAGAGAAAAAATCGAGATATATCGCCCGCGCGATTGTTGAACGGCGCGCTAGTGAGCCATTTCGTACCACAACAGATTTAGCGCAAGTGATTGAAAGTGTTGTTTATAAAAAAGCTAAAGACAAAATTCATCCGGCGACACGGTCTTTTCAGGCGCTTCGGATTTATTTGAATGATGAACTTGGTGAGTTATTGCGCGGATTAAACGCTGCAAGCCGTATTTTGAAGCCTGGAGGCCGCTTGGTTGTTGTTTGTTTTCACTCTTTAGAAGATCGAATTGTTAAGAATTATTTACGGGCTGCTTCGGGGCGTGTGCCAAATCAATCCAGGCATTTACCAGAAATTAACAAAGAATTTCATCCTAGTTTTCAAATAATTAACCCTAAAGCTGTTAAAGCTAATGATGAAGAGATGTCACGGAATAAACGTGCGAGATCTGCGATTTTAAGATCTGGCGTTCGGACAGAAGCGCCGCCACTTGAGTTTTTTGAGGCGGATCTTGGGGTTAAGTCTCTTCAATTGTAGTTCATGAGTTCACTGCTTTTTGTAGTTCGCAGTGATTGAGTAGAGTAAAATGTTGCGTATTTTGACAGTTGCGATCTTTTTCGTCACGCTGTGTATGGCTGGCGTTCTGTATAAGATTAAGTATGATTCCCGTAGTTTGCAGCTTGAAGCGGTGCAGTTGCGGCAGAAAATTGCGCTTGAGCGCCAACGCTTAGCTGTGCTTAAGGCTGAGTGGAGTATTTTGACACAGCCAAAGCGAATTGAGCAACTTGCGAACTCAATTGGGCTTCAACCTCTTTCTCCAAAACAAATTATTTCTTACCGAGATCTGAATAACTTGCCTGAAAACCAGCATGTGCCTTTTGCTGCTTTGAAGACAAGAGCGTCAGCTAATCTGAATGTAAAATTGTCTAAGGATGGGCTTGGTAATGATGAACCAGGTCTGGTGGACGAAGAAGAATTTTCACAAATTGATCGATTGATTGGTTCCGTTGTTGCTGAGGGCAAAGGG